>NZ_JAZQPU010000496.1:0-9284 GCF_045628745.1 Pedobacter sp. | reverse complement strand
ACGATCATTAAATGGACATCCAAAGGTTTGGCAGCATGCTCTTTTACAGCATCCATCACAGGGAAGCCAAAAGAAATATTAGGCACAAAAACACCATCCATTACATCCACATGAAACCAGTCGGCTTCACTAGCATTAATCATTTCTACATCACGCTGCAGGTTTCCAAAATCAGCAGCTAAAATAGAGGGGGCAATTATATGTTTCATTCGTGTCTTGTTAATTTAATAGGAGTAATCAGGAGGCTGAGCTTATTGAGCATTTAGGCCTCCTTGCTTTTCATCAAGTAAAGATAAGAAAAGTTCTAAACCAAAAAACCCCGCTATTGCGGGGCTTTTCGTTATTTATAAAATGCAGCAGTTTACGAAGCAGCACCTTCAGGTTTCGACGGACGAGGCATTAAAGCTTTTCTTGAAAGCTTCATTTTACCTTGTTTATCTACATCCAATAATTTAACAGTTACTTTTTCACCTTCTTTGAATACACCGTCCATTGTTTCTAAACGCGTCCAGTCTACTTCAGAGATGTGTAATAAACCATCTTTACCTGGCATAATCTCTACAAAAGCACCAAATGGCATGATAGATTTAACTTTACCTTCATAAGTTGCACCAATTTCTGGTTTAGCAGCGATGGCGTTGATACGTGCAACAGCAGCATCAATTGCAGCTTTATTATCAGCAAAGATTTCAACGATACCTTTGTTACCAACCTCTTCGATAGAGATGGAAGCGCCAGTTTCACGTTGCATTTCCTGAATAATTTTACCGCCGGGTCCAATTACAGCACCGATAAATTCTTTATCAATAGATAGAGAAACAATACGTGGAGCATGCTCTTTGTAATCTTCACGTGGAGCTTCTAACGTTTTCTTCATTTCGTTTAAGATGTGCAGACGCGCATCTTTAGCTTGTAATAAAGCAGCAGTTAAAACTTCCCATTTCAGACCATTGATTTTTAAGTCCATTTGGCAGGCAACAATACCTTTTTCAGTACCAGTAACTTTAAAGTCCATATCTCCCAAGTGATCTTCATCACCTAAGATATCAGAAAGGATAGCATATTTACCAGTTTTCTCATCAGTAATTAAACCCATTGCAATACCTGAAACAGGAGATTTGATTTTAATACCAGCATCCATTAATGCTAAAGTACCAGCACAAACTGTAGCCATTGATGAAGAACCATTAGATTCCAGGATATCAGAAACGATACGGATGGTATAAGGATTTTCTTCTAATCCAGGTAACACTCTTTTTAGGGAACGCATAGCCAAATTACCATGACCAATTTCACGACGACCAGCACCTCTGTTCGGGCGAACCTCACCAGTAGAGAAACCAGGGAAATTGTAGTGTAATAAGAACTTGTTGTATCCATTCACAAAAGCACCATCAATCATTTGCTCATCATCTTTAGAACCTAAAGTAACGGTAGTTAATGATTGCGTTTCACCACGAGTGAAAACTGCTGAACCATGCGCAGAAGGCAGGTATCCAACTTCACTCCAGATAGGGCGAACCGTACGAACATCACGACCATCTAAACGAATTCCTTCGTCAAGAACAAGGTTTCTGATGGCATCGTATTGTACATCGTGGAAATATTTTTTAGACAAGAAGCCAGTCACGTCATCAACGTTTTCACCTAAAGAAGCGATGAAATCCATTAATATCTGACCGAACTGATTGCCACGCTCGTGCTTAGCGGTATTGCTTTTAGCAATAGCATAAACTTTATCATAAGTAGCAGCATAAACCTGCTCTTTTAATTCAGGGTTGCTGTCTTCATGAGAATAAGTACGCTTAACGGTTTTACCAACCAATTCAGCTAATTCTTTTTGAACATTAACCTGGATCACGATAGCTTTGTGCGCAAATTCAATCGCTTCTACCATTTCAGCTTCAGAGATTTCATCAGCTTCACCTTCTACCATTACGATATCTTTTTCAGTACCTGCAACTAATAAATCAATTGTAGCACGTTCAAGATCGCTTAAGTAAGGGTTAATTACAAATTTACCATCAATTCTAGCAACACGTACTTCAGATATTGGTCCGTTAAAAGGAATATCAGAAACCGCGATAGCAGCTGAAGCCGCTAAACCTGCTAAACAGTCTGGAGTTATATTTTTATCAGATGAAATGAGAGAGATCATTACCTGCGTATCAGAATGATAATCTTCAGGGAACATTGGACGTAATGCACGGTCAACCAAACGAGAAATTAAAACTTCATAGTCTGATAATCTTGCCTCACGACGTAAGAAACCTCCGGGAATACGGCCTGCAGCAGCATATTTCTCCTGGTAATCTACAGATAAAGGTAAAAAGTCAACACCTGATTTTGCACCTACCGTAGAAACTACCGTAGCTAACAACATCGTGTCACCCATTTTAACTACAACAGCACCATCAGCTTGTTTAGCCAATTTACCTGTCTCGATTTCAATTATTCTTCCATCACCCAGGTCGAACGATTTTTTTATTACATTCATTTAAAACTTGTTATGGTGTGTTTTCCTCTTTCTACACACCGGATTTATGTGGTTAATATACTTCAAAGTAAAAAAGCCATTCCCTTAAGAATGGCTTTCTATGACAAAAGTGCAATTATTTAATGATATCTCTTAACTGTAAAGCTTTGATGATAGCACGGTAGCGACTAATATCTTTTTTAAATAAGTAAGCCAAAATACCGCGGCGTTTACCTACTAGTTTTTGAAGTGCCAATTGCGTAGAGAAATCTTTACGATTTTTCTTTAAGTGACCTGTTAAGTGCGCAATACGGTATGTAAATAACGCTACTTGACCTTCTGCAGAACCAGTGTTGGTTTCTACTTCGCCGTGTTGTTGAAAGATTTCGGCTTTCTTTTCTTTACTTAAATACATTCTTGAATGATACTAAAGTGTGTATGGATTAATTAATTAGGGGCAAAGATACTGTAAGTTTTTAAACATTACCAATAATCTTTACTATCAATTTTCTGTTACTTTTGTAAAAAAGCATTTATGGAAAAGAACCAATATAGCATATTTGAGAGTGAATTAAAGGTAAGGCCGGATGATATAGATATGTTTAACCACGTTCATAACAGCAAATATTTCGATTATGTATTATCTGCAAGATACGATCAAATGGAGCAGTTCTATAAAATGCCAATGGAAGAGTTTCTAAAAAGTGGCTTTGGATGGGTCGTAAGGACGGCTTACGTTGATTTTAAGCGACCGATGATTCTTGGCGATATCGCATTTGTACGCACCGGTATTTTAACGATCAATGAAAAAGGATGTCGTGTACAGTTTGAAATTGAGATTAAACGCAGTGGTAAAATAGCCGCCGATGGGTGGTTTGATTATGTAATGATCGATATCAGCAATGGCAAAGGCACCAAAGTTACCCCTGCAATGATTGAAAAATATAGCATTTAACAGATTGCTTTCCTAAATTAAAGCTTGTATGACAAAGGTCTTCAAAATGATTTCTTTCATCAAAGAAGCCGTGAAAGGCGAAGAACAGGACTTTACCCAAGGCAGCATCAGCAAAGCGGTGATGTTGTTGGCTATCCCCATGATGTTGGAGATGGCCCTTGAATCTGTGTTTGCCCTGGTAGACCTTTATTTTGTGGGGCATTTACCCAACAGCAGTCACGCCATTCAGACCGTTGGCTTAACAGAATCAGTGCTGACCATCATTTATTCACTGGCCATAGGCATGAGCATGGCTACCACAGCTGTGGTAGCCAGAAGAATTGGCGAAAAAGATCCGAAAGCGGCAGCAAAGGCTGGTGCCCAGGCCATTCTCATCGCCGTAGTCATCAACATCATCATCAGTATTGCCGGTTTTATATTTGCCAGGGATATCCTGTTACTAATGGGAGCCTCAGAAGAAACTGCCGATCAGGGCACTCCCTTTACTAAAATTACGATGGCTTCTAGTATGGTCATTATGCTGCTTTTTTTAATCAACGGAATTTTCCGTGGTGCGGGCAATGCAGCCATTGCCATGAAAAGTTTGTGGCTTGCCAACATTGCCAACATCATCCTCTGCCCTATTTTAATCAATGGTTTAGGCCCCATACCAGCTTTTGGCTTAACAGGCGCTGCCATGGCCACCACTATTGGCAGAAGCATAGGCGTTATTTACCAAGTCTATCATCTATATAGTGGAGCTGGAATTGTTAAAATAAAATTGAACTATTTCAGACCTCAGCTTGAACAAATCAAAGCCTTGTTAAAAATTGCTACACCCGGTATGTTTCAATTCATCATTGCTTCCTGCAGTTGGATTTTTCTGGCACAACTGGTCGCCACCACTGGAGGCGATAGCGGTTCTGCAGGTTACCAGACTGCCCTAAGGCTCATGATGTTTTTTATGCTGCCCGCCTGGGGTATGAGTAATGCTGCAGCAACGTTGGTTGGTCAAAATTTAGGTGCTGTACAAGTAGACCGTGCCCGCTTATCCGTTCTAAAAACTGTTAAATATAACGTCATCTATATGGCTTCCGTAATGCTGCTTACCTTTATTGGCGGCAAATACTTCATTGCATTTTTCACCAACGACATCCTGGTGCAGGAAATAGCCTTAAAAGCCTTATATATTTTGAGCCTGGGGTATATTTTTTATGGAATAGAGATGGTGCTGGTGAGCACGTTTAATGGGGCCGGCGATACGCAAACCCCAACATGGGTTAACTTTTTCGGCTTCTGGGTTTTTCAGATTCCCTTTGCCTATTTATTAGCCGATTATTTTGAATTTGGACCAACAGGCGTATTTATAGCAATACCTGTATCAGAAACAGGTATCGCTATAGTTGCTTATTTTCTATTTGTCAAAGGAAGATGGAAAACCATTAAAGTTTAACCGATGGTCTCTCTGATTAACTTGGTATAAAAATCATTTAATTTCATGCCCATTGCAGCAACCTGCTGAGGGATAAAACTAGTTGCCGTTTGACCGGGGATGGTGTTGATTTCAATAAAATAAAAATCATCAGTACCACTTTGCAGGATAAAATCGATGCGCACTACCCCGCGGCAATTTAGCTTTTGATAAACTGCAGTGGCAATTTTAGCAACGCGAGCATTGACTTCAGCATTCAGCGGAGCAGGTGTAGTTTCTTTAGCAACGCCTGGTGTGTATTTAGCTTCAAAATCAAAGAAATCTTTAGCGGTTTCCACTTCCGTAATTGGCAGTACAGTAATTTTACCATCCAGCTTTACCACGCCAACAGTAAATTCACGTCCGCTGATGAACTCTTCAATTAAAATCTGGTCATCCTCTTTAAAAGCTTTGTCCAATGCTTTCTGTAAATCTGAAGGATGCGTAACCTTGCTCATTCCAATGCTGCTTCCGCCATTATTAGGTTTAATGAAATAAGGAATCTTCAAATCTTTTTTAATCTGCTCCTGGTTATAATTGCCTTCTTTAAAAATCTGAACAGATTTGGCAACATTTAAAAGCTCAATATCCTGCACAATAGCCTTGGTATAGCCCTTGTTCATGGTAATGGCAGACGTCATGGCATCACAGGTAGTATAAGGCAACTGCAGCATATCAAAATAGCCCTGCAACTTACCATCCTCACCGGGCGAACCGTGGATAGCGATAAAAACACCATCAAACATGATTTTTTTGCCTTTCAGCTGTAATGAAAAATCATTTCTGTCTACCTCCACTTTCATGGAATCTGCAGGTTCATAAAACCAACCCTGGTGGGTCAGCATAATTTTGTAAACATCAAACTTATCAGTATCAAGATTTTGCGCGATGGTAGCTGCACTTTTAACGGATATCACTTTTTCACCTGTCGTTCCTCCAGTAAGTAAGGCTATAGTTTTCTTCATTCCTTATGAGTTTATTTTTAATGATGATGAAGCTTCACACCTCCTTAATCATTGTTATTGTAAGATTTTCTTAAAGCCAAAAATATAAATTAGTAAGACAGATGTTATTTAAATTCCGATAAAATATTTTTTTAGTCTATTTTTGAGCCCATGAGCAAGTTCCTATCTTATCTAAAGACTAAATCTTTTAGAAATAATCTCTTTGCCGCAATCTTTACGGTCATCGCTATACTATTCATTGCTTTTTTCAGCCTACGCTACTATACCAAACATGGTCAGGGTTTAAATGTACCCGCATTAAAAGGACTTCAGTTTACACAGGCAGTAGAAAAATTAGAGGCTCTGGGTTTGCGTTATGAAGTAGATTCTGTTTATATGATGGATCAGCCACCGGGTATGGTGATTGACCAGGACCCCAATGCACAAACCTTCGTTAAAGACAATAGAACCATTTACCTGACCATCAATACATCTCAGGCACCAAATGTGAAGTTTCCAGATATAGAATTCAAGTCTCTTCGGGAAGTTCAATCCCTTTTAGAGGGTTTTGGTCTGAAAGTTGGTGATACAAGTTACAAAGCAGATGTGAGCAGAGATGTAGTATTAGAAGCTTCCTTTGGCGGAAACGCGATTAAGGCAGGAGATATTTTACCAAAAGGATCTAGGATTGACCTTGTTTTAGGCGATGGTTTCGGAAATGAAGAAGTTGACATCCCCAACCTAATTGGGTTAACAAGAGATGAAGCACGTTTTTCTTTAAAAGGATCTAATCTTAACCTTGGACAAATTACCTATCTGGGAGAAATTACTGATAGTGCCAATGCCGTTATTATCATGCAAACCCCTATGCAATCAGATACACTAACGCAAGTAAAAAAGGGGACACTTGTGGACGTTATATTATCTAATCAACCATATCAGCCTGTTATACCAAATGATTAACGAAAGAAAAAGTCTAAAAAAATCAACAAAAATAGCCATCATAGGTGTACTCCTCTTATTATTAGTAGGTATATTTATTGGTTTTAAATTCTATAAAACATATTTCGCACCTAACGTAACAGATTCAGAGAAATACATGTATGTCAAAACTGGCGCACATTTAGAAGATGTATTTGAGGAAGTTAAAACGAAGAAGATCTTAAGAGATATTGGCAGTTTTAGTGAAGCTGCAGTAAAGATGGATTTAGGGCAAAGCATTAAACCCGGCCGTTACAAATTATCCGTAGGGATGACTAACCGTCGTTTGATCAATATGATTAAAGCAGGAAACCAGGAGCCCGTAAACCTGAAGTTCCAAAACATCAGGCGCAAAGAAGAGTTTTCAGGCTATCTTTCCAAAAGTCTGGAGCCAGATTCGCTAGCTTTCATCCATTTACTAGACTCTGCAGACTTTTTAGAGAAGCAAGGCTTTACCAAGGAGAACATCTATACCATGTTTATTCCAAATACCTATGAAATGTATTGGAATACCAGCACTACAGAGTTTTTCTATAAAATGAAAATCGAATACGACAAGTTCTGGAATGCAGATCGTAAAAAGAAAGCCGAAGCATTAAACCTCAGCCCTATTGAAGTAAGTATTTTAGCCTCTATAGTAGATGCCGAAGCAATTTATAATAATGAGATGCCTATTATTGCCGGACTTTACCTTAACCGCCTAAAAAAAGGAATTTTATTACAAGCAGATCCAACAGTTATTTTTGCTAACGGAGATTTTACGGTGAAAAGAGTAACTTATGATTTGCTGAAAAAAGAATCTAAGTACAATACCTATAAATATGCAGGTTTGCCTCCTGGACCGATCATGATGCCCAGCATTAAGGCCATAGATGCAGTTTTGAATAAAAACGACAACAATTACATCTACATGTGTGCCAAGGAAGATTTTTCTGGCTATCATAATTTCGCTGAAACGAAACAAGAGCATGAAGCCAATGCAAAGAAATATAGGGATGCCTTAAACTCGCGCAAAATTTTTAGATAATCAATGTATATACACGAAACAACAATCAGAGTAAGATATAGTGAGACGGACCAGATGGGTTACGTATATAATGGCAATTATGCCCAATATTATGAGGTAGGCCGAGTAGAGATGTTAAGAAGCCTTGGCATGAGTTACCAGGATATGGAAAATACAGGTGTGATGATGCCTTTGCTGGAATTGAAATCAAAGTTCATCAAGCCTGCGCTTTATGATCAGATTTTAACCATCAAAACCACCGTAAAGCAACTTCCAGGCGTTAGGATTCATTTTGACTATGAGCTGTTTAACGAAGCAGAAGAACTCATCAACATCGGCCACACCATATTGGTTTTCTTTGACATGGAGAAGAAAAAGCCTTGTCACCCACCTGAAAATTTTATGTCGCGAATAGCCCAATATTTTAACTAAATTAGGTTATGGATTGGATACATGAGCAATTATTAAAGCTGAGGTTATATTCTTTGTTCATAGACTGGACAAAAGTTTATATTCTACCCGGCTTCAGTCCATTACCCTTATATACGGTAGTTGCCTTTTTCTTAAAAGAAATCCAAAAAGATTCTCTGTTAAATAAAGCATCTTCGCTGGCCTATAACTTCATGCTAGCTATCTTCCCGGCCATCATCGTTTTATTTTCGCTGATTCCTTTTTTACCGAATGGCTTCCAGGATCAACTGATGCAGATTATAGCGCTGATTTTACCTCATAAAGCTTTCGATGCTTTTGAAAGCACCATTACAGAAATTGTGAAGATCCAAAACGGGAAGTTATTATCTTTTGGTATCCTCTTCGCACTGGTGTTCGCCACCAATGGCATTGACAACTTAATGATGGCTTTCAACAAATCTTCCTTAATCATGGAAACCCGTTCATGGGTAAAAAGAAGAGTAATTGCCTTGATCTTAACGCTTGTGGTGCTCTTTTCTATTATCGTATGCATTGGTGCCATGACCGTAGGAGAATTTGCCTTAAAATACATTAATTCAGGCTTAGGCATTAAAGGAAACTTTGTGTACTACATTATTCAACTTACCCGCTGGGCTTTGTTAGGCATTCTCTATTTTATGACCATCTCCGTGCTTTATCGTTATGGTCCATCACATTCCAAGAAGTGGCGTTTATTTAGTGCCGGTTCCTGGTTAGCCACCATCCTTGCTTTTCTCAGTATCTGGGGATTTTCTTTTTACATCAATAATTTCGGCTCTTACAATAAATTATATGGCTCTATCGGCACACTAATCGTCATTATGATCTGGCTTTACCTTAATTCTCTCATTTTATTGATCGGTTTTGAGTTAAATGCGAGTGTAGACCTCACCAAAAGAAGCGTAAAAATCATTCGACCGAACTTCAATGTTTTCAAAAAGCCCAGCTTGCCAGAGGAAAAACTTAAACATTAGAAAGTTTTCTGCCTCTGTGCTAACGCCTTAGCCCTTTTTAGCTAAAAA
>NZ_JAZQPU010000495.1:0-10671 GCF_045628745.1 Pedobacter sp. | reverse complement strand
CATCCAAATTTAAGTTTGAAAATTACTGGAGGAATCAGCAATCGAATGATTCACGCAGATGCTTTTTATAATTCTCAAACAGCTAAAGGAACACCACTTATTCCTACTAATACCCGTGGATCTTATGGTATTGTAGCTTTTGAAGAAACAAACAATTGGGTAAATGAGAATACACTTACCTATAAGAAAAAAATGGGTAATCATAATTTGGATATTCTGGGAGGTTTTACCTTACAAGGAAGAAAATTAAATTCCAATGGTTATACTTCTATTAATGTGCCTAACGAATCTTTAGGTTTATCAGGTTTAGATGAAGGAACCCCATTTAACAATGTTGCATTGGCTTCAGAAAATACATTGGCGTCTTTTATAAGCCGTGTAAACTATAACTATAAGTCAAAATATCTTTTAACGGCTTCTTACCGCGCTGATGGTTCTTCAAAGTTTGTATCAGATAATAAATGGGGATATTTTCCTTCAGGTGCTTTCGCATGGAGAATGAGCAGCGAAGAGTTTATGAAGAATCTTACTTTTATATCAGATGCAAAATTTAGGGTAAGTTATGGTCTTACCGGTAATAATAGGGTGAATGATTATGCTACTTATGCTTCTTTAAGCTTCTTACCGGTAAATCCTAACTTAACTCTAACCAATAATTACTCGTTTAATAACGCTACACCAGGGAAAGGGGTAATTCCATCAACACTTCCTAACCAGGACCTTAAATGGGAGACAACAAGTCAACTTGATTTAGGATATGACTTGAGTCTATTTAAAAACAGAATTTCTGTGACTGTAGATTTGTATAAGAAAATAACATCCGACTTGTTACTTAATGCCAATATGCCTTACACGACTGGTTATATTAAGGCACTTCAAAATATAGGTAAAACAGAAAACAAAGGACTTGAGCTAAGTTTAAACACTATCAACATTCAGACACCTTCTTTTACATGGAGCACAAACTTTAACATTAGTTTTAACCGCAATAAACTAATTTCTCTTGCTGATAACCAGGAAACATTGCTGAGCCCAATCAACTGGGAGGTAGCTTATGCAAATACACCTCTTTATATTGCACAAGTGGGTGCCCCGGTTGCCCAGTTTTATGGCTTTAAATGGGATGGCAATTACCGATATGATGCATTTGACCTTGCTAATGGGGTTTATACCCTTAAAAGTGATCAGGCTTATTATGGCGCTAGTCGTACCGCTATTCAACCGGGAGACATTAGATACAATGATATCAATGGCGATGGTAAAGTAGACGACAATGACAGAACGGTAATCGGTAGTCCGCTACCTAAAAATACAGGTGGATTTTCCAATAACTTCTCTTATAAAGGACTTGACCTTGGTGTACTATTACAATGGTCATATGGAAACGAAGTCATGAATGCCAACCGTATCATTTTTGAAGGAAACTCCTTAAACTATAGAAACCTTAACCAATACAGTGAATATATAGATCGCTGGACGCCCGAAAATCAAAGCAATACGCTTGCAAGGGTAGGTGGTCAGGGTCCTAAAGGTGTTTATTCATCCAGAGTGATTGAAGACGGTTCTTACTTGCGCTTAAAAACAGTTTCCTTAGGGTATGCCCTTCCACAAAAATTCATTAGCAAATTAAAAGTAGCTAAAGTCTATCTTTCTGCATCTGCACAAAACCTTTATACCATAACCGGTTATTCTGGAATGGATCCTGAAGTTTCAGTGAGGAACTCAGCTTTAACACCGGGTTTTGATTATTCTGCCTATCCTAGGGCTAAAACAATAACTTTTGACTTAAAAATTTCACTGTAATGCATATTCAAATGAAGAAAATTTTACTCCTGCTTTTGATCCCAGTATTAACGGGAATAAGCTCTTGCAAAAAATTCCTGGAAACTGATCCTAAAGACTTTCTTTCTCCGGCTAATTATTACAATACAGAAGAACAACTGAACTTTGCACTCAATGGGGTGTATGATATTCTTGGTCAACGCGCAGTTTATGGTGATGCACTGATTAGTAGAATGGGTACTGAAGCAGATGAAGGTTTTTATGCAGTAGCCAACTTTACAGGTACTCAAATTTATAACCATTCTACATCAGATACTTATGTGCTTAACTTGTGGCAATTGATGTATGATGGTATCAACAGGGCAAATTTAGTGCTGGAGAACGTTGATAAACCTGAAATGACTCAAGTGAAGCGTGACCATATTAAAGGACAAGCACAATTTTTGAGAGCTTACTATCATTTTATTTTGGTGAGCAACTGGGGCGACGTACCCTTAATACTTAAAGCAACGTCATCTGCAAATCATACTGATGTTGCCCGCACACCCGCCAAAGAGGTTTATGCAGCCATTTTAAAAGATATGGAAGAGGCTGAAGGCTTAGTGCAATCGGCAAGTGAAGCAGGTTTTGGAGGAAGAGTTAATAAATCGGCCGTCAGAGGAATGCTCGCCAGGGTATGCCTTTATATGGCAGGGAAACCTCTTAATGATGTTTCAAAATATCAAGACGCCCTTAAATGGTCTAAAAAAGTAATCGATGAGAACTTTCATCAACTAAACCCATCTTACAAGGATATCTTTATTAACTATGCAAAGGATGCATACGATATTAAAGAAAGCATATGGGAAGTAGAATTTTGGGGTAATACTGCCGGTGCTTTTCGCGAAGGTGGTCGTGTAGGGATAAATACAGGTATTGCAAATCCCAATACAGCGGCGTATTCATATGGATTTATCCAAACTACAGCGCGCTTGTTCAATTCTTACGAAAGTAATGATTTAAGGAGAGACTGGAATATTGGTTCCTATCGCTTTCAAAGTAATGGTACCATTATGGCACCATGGTCGGCAACACAAATATATGAAAGACACGCTGCCAAGTGGCGTCGTGAATATGAAGTGGTCACTCCACGATCAATGAATGATTCTCCAGAGAATTTTCCTTTAATGCGTTATGCAGATATATTGCTGATGTATGCGGAAGCAGAAAATGAAGTTAATGGTCCTGCTAACGCTTATGCAGCGGTTAATCAAGTTCGCAGACGTGCTTATGGAGGTGAAACCGTAAAAACGATTACGATTACCAATGGTGGAACAGGCTATACAACAGCACCAACCGTTGTTATTTCTGGTGGTAATCCTAAAGAAAATGCAACCGCAACGGCAAAAGTTACTTCAGGAAAAGTAACGAGTATTACCATTACCAATGCAGGAACCTATTACAACACTGTGCCCGTAATTACTTTTACCGGAGGCAATGGATCTGGGGCGTTAGCAACAGCAACACTTACTGCAGTTAACTCAAGTGATCTTACAGCAGATCAAATCAAAGATAAAGCAAGCCTGCGCACGGCCATTCATTTGGAACGTTCAAGAGAATTATGTTTTGAAGGTCTGCGTAAATATGACCTGATCCGTTGGGGAGAACTTGGAACCGCCTTAACTGCTGTTGCCGAAGATATCAAAACTAATGGACCAACAGCCTTGAAATATGCTGCCAATGCAGGAAACAACTTTACAGAACCTCGCCATCTATTATTGCCTATTCCAATTTACGAATTAGGTGTGAATAAAGCATTGGTACAAAACCCTAACTGGTAAACACATGAAATACTTTTCAATCATTGCCTTCTTAATTTTTACTGCTTTTCTACAACAAGGAAGGGCTCAGTCTAGTGCTACAGCAACTTATCGTGTAGTGGGTTATTATAAAGGAGACTTGTTAGAGGCTGCAGAAAAAGTTGATTTTTCAAAAATCACCCATTTAAATGTTGCTTTTGTTAATCCTGATTCAAATGGTGTATTCCCAGTTGTACCTGGTTTAACAGCATTGGTGAGCAAAGCCCATGAACATCATGTTAAAATATTTGCAGCAATTGGTGGGGGTAAAGCACCTAAATATTATAAAGAGTTAATTTCTCCCGTTAAAAGTGATCTTTTTGTTGTTAACATCAGGAATCTCATGGATAATTATGCTTTAGATGGGATAGACGTAGATATTGAAGGTCCGCTGATTACTTCAGCTTACGAAGGATTTATTATCAAACTTGCTGCTGTAATTAAACCTCAGGGTTTGCTTACGGCAGCCTTTGCTACGGAAAATGCTACGAACATTACCGCAAATACCATTGCACAGTTTGACTTTATAAATATCATGTCTTATGACAAAACCGGACCATGGAGACCTGCAGATTCAGGACCACACTCACCTTATGAGATGGCAGAAGCAGATTTAAACTTCTGGAAAGCTAAAGGTGCAACCAAGGAACAGCTGAATTTAGGGGTGCCATTTTATGGATATGCCTTTAATGCAAAATTGACCAGCTTATCTTACAAAAGGCTTTTGGAAGATTATCCTGGCGCTGAAAAAATTGATCAACTGAACCTGAATGGCGGTGGTACGGTATATTACAATGGTATACCTACCATTCAGAAAAAAACCTTACTCGCCCTTAAAGAGGCTGGAGGAATTATGATCTGGCAACTTGCGCAAGATGCTCCTGGAAAAAAATCTTTGTTAACTACGATTGATACAGTGATCAAGAATTTTAACAACACACAACGGGTTAAAAAGTAAATACCCTTATATAAATCGTAGAACGTCATGAAGTTGAAATTACCGATATTAAGAAAGACTTTTTTGATCTTATGGCTCACAGGATTGATCTTTCATGCCACTGCTCAGCAAAACAAGCCATTTCAAATTAAAGGCTTCCATCTTGACCTGCGCATACAGGTCATGAAAATGCCTGCATTGAAAACCTTTGCGCTGAATTTAAGTAAAAATGGGGTGAATACGCTTTTGATGGAATGGGAGGGGTCATATCCTTTTGAAAATGAGCCACTCGTTGCCAACCGGTATGCTTATAAAAGAGAAGAAATAAAATCTTTTATTGCCTATTGTAAAAGCATAGGAATAGATGTCATTCCTCTACAGCAAAGTTTTGGACATGTAGAGTATATTTTAAGAAACTCTAAATATGCAGCATTAAGAGAAGATGAAAAAGATTATTCTCAAATCAATCCCACAAAAGAAAAGGAAGCAAAAGCGTTGTTTAGCAGTCTTTACAAGGATTTAATCTCCACCCATTCTTCTCCTTATATTCATATAGGCGGTGATGAAACCTACTTACTTGGACATTCGGAAGATTCTAAGAAAAAAGTGGCAGCAGTTGGGATGGGAAGGTTGTATGGTGATTACATTAAAATGTTGTGTGAGCTTGTGGTAAGTTTAGGTAAACGACCTGTGGTATGGGCTGATATAGCATTGAAATACCCTGAGGTTTTGAAAACACTTCCCAAAAGCACGATTTTCATGGACTGGAACTACGGCTGGGCTTTAGACCGGTTTGGTGATCATGCAGCATTAATGAAATTGGGATTTGAAATTTGGGGATCACCGGCAATAAGAAGTGCCCCTGATAATTACTATCTTACTGACTGGGTAAAACACTTCAATAATATCAGGGATTTTATTCCTCAGGCCAAAAATTTAGGCTATAATGGAATGGTAATGACCTCCTGGTCTACATCGGGTATTTATTCACCAATTTTTGAATCTGCAACTGCCATCATTGACCTGCATGCCGTAAGGAGAGTTTATCCGATTACAGGATTTAACATTCTTGTTGCCGCCTATCTCAAAAATATGGACGCCGAAAAACCTATTGTTATTAAGGAGTTTGTGGAAAGTTATTGTAAGGAAAACTATTCGTTCACAGCTGCACAAGCTGCTGCCTTTTGGAGTGCGCTGACCAAAACACCGTTTGAAGTTAACCAGGCTAAGCCTGACTCTACCAACCTCACTGTTAACCAGCTGTTGGATAGTGCAAAGGCCGCTGTTCAAGTGCTGAACGATCTAAAGCCTTTAAAGAATCATACAGAATTTGAACATTACAGGCTCATGGCAGCCATAAGGGCTCAATATCTGGAGTATATGTGCATTGAAGAATTAGCCAATTCTCCTTCATGCACAGAGAATGAGCTTGCTACTTTAGCAAAAAGGCTTAAAGCATTGAACACGGGTAAAATAGATAGGAAATTTTCGAGCCTTCACCAACACACGCTTTATCCTTCAGAGATAAAGCAAGAGAATAGGCTAAGGAACATCAAAATTAATTTGCTTTTGCAGCGCATTACAAAACAAAAGTAGTGGTATGTACAATATAAACCCAATTAACCAATGAAAGTACCTGATACACTTGTAGCGCCAGGCTCATTAAGCAAAAGAGATAGTTTTATCTCCATCATCATCATTGCTGTACTGTTTTTTATCTTTGGTTTTGTTACCTGGATTAATGCTATTTTAATTCCCTATTTTAAGATTGCCTGCGAACTTAATAATTTTGAATCTTACCTCGTAGCCTTTGCCTTTTACATTTCCTATTTAATCATGTCTGTACCAGCGTCATACTTGCTCAAGCGGGTTGGATTTAAACAAGGAATGATGCTTGGTTTTTGGATTATGGCTGTAGGGGCTTTTATATTTGTGCCAGCAGCCTATACAAGAACATATGGCTTGTTTTTAACCGGGTTATTTACCTTAGGTACAGGATTGGCTATTCTCCAAACGGCAGCCAATCCTTACGTTACAATTTTGGGCGATAAGGAACGTGCGGCACAAAGATTTAGTATCATGGGAATTTGCAATAAACTTGCTGGTATTATTGCGCCATTATTATTCGCTGCAGTTGTTTTAAGAGAAACTGACACTGCTTTATTTGCGCAATTACTCACTATGGAACCAGCAGAGAAAAGCGCAGCATTAGATGAGCTGGTCCAAAGAGTAATTATACCCTATGCAAGTGTAGGTTTAGTTCTTGCCGGGCTTGGTGTATTCGTTAGGTTTTCGCCTTTACCAGAAATAGATACAAATACCGAAGTTGATGAAATTGCTACACAGAATGCTGGAAAAACAAATATCTTCCAATTTCCACATTTAATTCTGGGTGCATTTGCTATTTTCCTTCATGTGGGTTCTCAGGTTATTGCTGTTGATACCATTATAGGCTATGCACATTCTATGAATATTCCACTGATGGAAGCTAAAGTATTTCCATCCTATACACTTGGGGCAACCATTATAGGTTATTTATTAGGCCTATTCTTAATACCAAGATTTATTAATCAGGTAACAGCTTTACGTTTTTGTACATTTTTAGGCATGTTATTAACGGTGCTGATCATATTTACAAGTGGACAGGTACATCTTCTGGGTCACACTACAGATATCTCTATTTGGTTTGTGATCTTATTGGGTTTTGCCAATTCTATGATCTGGGCAGGTATCTGGCCTTTAGCAATGGATAGACTTGGCAGGTTCATAAAAATTGGCGCGTCCATACTGATAATGGGCCTGAGTGGCAATGCTATTTTACCTCTCTTTTATGGTCATTTTGCTGATGCTTATGATCTTCGAACGGCTTATTGGGTTTTATTACCCTGTTACATCTACCTGGCATTTTATGCCATTCATGGTTATAAAGTGAAAAACTGGCTCTTAAAAAAATAAAATGTATTCAAATAAATATAAAATTTTCAACGGTATCATTATTACCCCTCACCGCTTTATTAAAGGTGGCTGTGTTCTTATTGCGGATGGAAAAATTCTTGAAGTCAGCGATAAAAATGTAGATTTTGAAGGTGCTACGTTAATAGATGCCGAAGGTCGATATATCTCACCAGGCTTTATAGACTTGCATGTTCACGGTGGTGGCGGACATGATTTTATGGACAATACAGTAGATGCTTTTCTTGAAATTGCTAAAACGCATGCTAAATATGGGACTACAGCTTTAACACCCACAACGCTCAGTTCCGAAAAAGCTGATCTTTTAGAAACTTTAAAGATCTATGAAACGGCGAATGATCAAAATACCTTAGGTGCACAGTATATGGGGATTCATATTGAAGGGCCCTATTTTTCCATGAAGCAACGCGGTGCACAAGATCCTCGTTATATCAGGGATCCTGCACCAGAGGAGTACCTGGATATTTTGCAAAATAGTAAACACATTACCCGATGGAGCGCTGCCCCAGAGTTAAAAGGGGCCCTGGAATTTGCTGATTGCTTAAAGGCAAATGGTATACTGGCGGCCATTGCCCATACCGATGCCATTTACGAGGAGGTATTGTTGGCTTATGAAAGAGGCTTTACCCATGCTACCCATTTCTATTCTTGCATGTCTGGTGTTACCCGGAGAAATGCTTACCGTTATGCAGGTGTTATAGAAAGTGCCTACTTAATAGATAACATGACTGTCGAAATTATTGCCGACGGAATACATTTACCGCCTCCATTATTAAAATTGGTTTATAAAATAAAAGGCCCAGATAAAACGGCTTTAATAACTGATGCCATGCGAGCAGCAGGCATGCCTCCGGGCCCAAGTATTCTTGGCAGCCTTAAGGATGGTTTGCCTGTTATTGTAGAAGATAATGTAGCGAAGCTGACAGACAGAAGTGCTTTTGCAGGTAGTGTGGCTACCGCCGACGCTCTGGTGAGAAACATGGTCAACTTAGCAGATATACCTTTGCTGGATGCGGTGAAAATGATGACTTCTACGCCGGCAGCTATCCAGAAAATGGATGCTTTAAAAGGATCGTTAGTTGCTGGAAAAGATGCAGATGTGGTCATCTTTGATCAGCAGATCAACATCTTTACAACCATGGTTAGGGGTAAAGTAGTATACAATGCTGAAATGTAAATCAATTAGAAAAAAATATGTCAACGACCATAAACAACAATAACATCATGGATGTAAGGATTTTTAACAGCAGACCAGAAATGGGTGCCGCTGCTGCAAAAGCGGTAAGTACTAGATTAAAAGAACTTCAGCAAAACCAAGCTGAAATCAATATGATATTTGCTGCGGCGCCTTCTCAAAATGAATTCTTAGAAAATTTAATAACTGAGGATGTCGATTGGAGCCGAATCAATGCTTTTCATATGGATGAATACATTGGCCTTGATGAAAGTGCACCTCAAGGTTTTGGTAATTTTTTAAGAGATCGCATCTTTAGTAAACTGCCTTTCAAGTCTGTAAACTACCTTAAAGATTTGGAATATGCTGCTTTATTAAATGATTTTCCTGTCGATATTGTATGTATGGGTATAGGAGAGAATGGGCACCTTGCTTTCAATGATCCGCCGGTAGCAGATTTCAAGGATACAGAAATTGTTAAAAGGGTAGAACTTGATTTAGCCTGCAGGCAACAACAGGTAAATGATGGCTGTTTTGAGTCTCTTGATGAAGTACCTACACATGCCCTGACCTTAACTATTCCCGCCTTAGTAAAAGCCAAACACCTCTTTGTGGTCGTTCCTGGTCCAGCTAAAGCACAAGCCGTTTACAATACGCTTCATCAAGCAGTGTTGGAAGCTTACCCTTCAACCATATTAAGATCACACCCGAGTGCTATTCTTTTTCTTGATCAGGATAGCAGTACTTTAATAGCTTAAAGAGATAACCACTCATGGATTTAAAAGACAAGCGAGCGCGCATTGGTGTACAGGGAATTAAATCTGATGGGATATTACCTTTAAATAAATGGCCGGTTTTCTTCACTGAGTTGCCTAAACACAGCATCAGCAACTTGTCATGGCCAGAATTTAATACTGCATGTAAGGCAAGTTTTAGCATTTGCCATAGCAATGATGCGGTTTTGATTCAATATCATATTCAAGATGATTTTTTCAAATCTGAAGACAGGGCTATCAATGATCCGGTGCATAAAGACAATTGCGTTGAGTTTTTTATTCAATTTCCTGAAGACAGTAATTATTATAACATCGAATTTAATTGCTTAGGTATTGGGAAAATGGCTTATGGGGCTTCCAGAACGCATCGCATGCTATTACCTAAACAGACTATTGGTGAAATTGCAACCTGGAAAAAGCTGTATTTCAGTAATGAACAATTCAATTGGCAAATTGCCCTTCGAATACCTATTGAAGTTTTTTGCTATAGCGACATCAATGCCTTAAAGGGATTAACGTGTAAGGGAAACTTTTATAAATGTGGAGATGATCTTCCTGCTCCACATTTTTTAAGCTGGACAAAAGTTAACACACAGGAACCTGATTTTCACATGCCTGAATTTTTTGGAGAATTTACTTTTGAATAGTTGATTAATATCAAAAGTTTCTACAAATGAAAGTACAGCAGTTTCTAGCACTACAACTACTTTATAGTGGCTAAAATCACTAAGTAATTTAACAAAACTCAGTCTAACCAATTGGGCTTTGTTGATACGAAAGCTGATATATAGAACTATTTTACGCTTTTATTCAGGTCCTGATTGACACACCTCTGTTTTAATTTCGACACCAGAGCAAAAGACTTGTTATATCAATGAGTTTTTCATAGGGAAGTCGGGTAAGACTGCTGAAACTATGGCAGCAGCACTTTTTCTTGCTTTGACTGATTCTAGCTGCTTAATGGAACTTCAATAATTGTCGATGAAGTACAAAATATGAGAAGTGTATTAGGATTTTAATTTGATCAATCAACTTTAAGCTTTCAAAACGTTTAATTAGAAGGTTTTAAAGTTTTCCTTTCTTTATAATTAAAGGGGTTTCTATCGGTTTTTTCTTAATTGAATGATTTGTTCTAAAGCCCAAAACTTATGATTTCTTCATCAAAAATATCCACAAGTTACTTATTAATAA
>NZ_JAZQPU010000494.1:0-12568 GCF_045628745.1 Pedobacter sp. | reverse complement strand
GCCAATGGAAGCAAGGAATAATCCGCTATTGCCTCTAGCTTGTCCTTCTCCAGTAATATAAGATGGGATAAGCCATTCCAGGTGTAATTGGTAATTATTGAAAGCTTGTTTAGTCTCAATATTTCCTGTTTTCTTGTCTACGGTAAATACGCCTTTATCAACTTTCCACTTCGCAGGCTGAGTCCTGTCATCCGTCATTACCCATTGGTTCAGGTTCTTGCCATCAAAAAGTACAATTGCATCAGATGGAGCATTGCTATAGGTTGTACCGGGCATAACAACTTTTGGTACAGGGGTGTAAAATTCTGTGTCCTCATGTTTAGCATCCTGCTGTGCGTGTGCTAAGCCTATCCCAGTCAATAACAGGGAAGTCGTCAATATTGCTGTTTTTATTTTCATAATGGTGTAATTTAAGTTTAATTAATGAAGCTTTCAAGAGCAGTATCAAGTGTTTTGACGAGCGCTGCTCATGAAGGATAAATAATAGTTTTTACAGGCATTCCTTCTGGTCATTCTTCTTACCATTCGAAGATAGATAACTAATCACTGAATATTAAAGAAAATAAATGTTTTTTTCATCATACTCCCCTCCACTAAAATTAAGTGCGTTCTCTAAAAAGATAAAAAATATCTTCCTGAATAATATAAAATTTATTTGGTTCTAATTTATGTATCATAATTGGATTATGTATATTTAATAAGAATATTTAACATTAATCTTAACCAATTATGAACTTGTTTTTACATCCAGCGGAATGGGGTGTCTGTATAGGCAGTCCCAAATTTAAAATGCTGCAAAGAATAGTTCTCTGTAGTGTTGTTTTTATCCTATTAAGTCTTACTTCGTTCGCTCAGGTTATCATTAGGGGTGTTGTCAGTGACAATGACAATAATACCTTAATAGGCGCTACGGTAATGGCTACGGGCACAAAGATTACTGTGCTTACCGACGCGGAAGGAAAATTTGCCATCAGCGTTCCTGAAACGGCGAATCAGCTCACTATTAGCTATGTGGGCTATCAAACACAAACCGTTCCTGTCAATAACAGAACACAAATTAATGTCAGGTTAGTATCCTCAACAGACCTTGAAATGGTGACTGTAGTAGGATATGGATCAGTAAGAAAAAGCGACCTCACGGGTGCTGCCACCACAGTTAAAGCAGAAAATTTCAACAAAGGGCCACTTATTGCCCCCGACCAGTTGATTCAGGGAAAAGTGGCCGGTGTGCAGATGATCAACAACAGCGGTCAGCCAGGTGGATCAACCACAGTACGGATAAGAGGTAATACAGCCATTACAGGTACCGGACAACCGTTATATGTTGTAGATGGGGTAGCTTTACCAAGCGGCTCAGCAAGGCCAACAGCCAGCGGTGGTGTGGGTACTGTAGCAGGGGGTAACCCACTCAACTTTATCAATCCTGCAGATATAGAAACAATGGAAGTGTTGAAGGATGCTTCTGCAACTGCAATTTACGGATCACGTGCTGCTTATGGGGTAGTGTTGATTACTACCAAAAGAGGTAAAAGTGGAGAGCCTAAAATGGACATCAGTGCTTCAACAGGTATCAGTAACCTGGCCCGAAAAATAGATATTTTAGATGGTGATGAATATAGAGCTGCCCTTGCAAAATATGGACAGACTACCGGGGACTACGGAGCCAATGTAGATGCCATAGATGAGATTTCCAGAACCGCATACAACCAAAACTATTCTGTAGGCATTGGTGGTGGCGCTGACGGAAATACTTATCGTGTGTCCCTGGGTTATCAGGACCAACAAGGAATTCTGCTTAAGACTGATTTCACTAAATACAGTGGCTCTTTTAACGGTAGTTTTAAATTTTTGGAAAGCAAGAACCTCGGACTTGACGTGAACCTGATCAGCAGCCAGTACCTTGAAAATATAGCTCCTATTACAACGGATGCTGGTTTTACCGGAAGTTTAGTAAGTCAGGCATTATCATGGAATCCTACACGGCCAATGTGGAATCCGGATGGAAGTTTATTTATCGAAAGGGGCTCTACCACCATTAATCCTATGGTTATGTCTGCTGCCAGCAGTGACAAGGCTAAGATAAGCACCATCCTGGGCTCTTTTTCGCCATTCTATAAAATCACTCCCTGGTTGCAATACAGAATGCTGTTGAGTTTAAACTATAGCTCTGGGGTAAGAAGGTCTTCTACGCGCAGTTATCTAAATTTACCTGGCATTGAAGCTAATGGTGATTTCCTTGGTGGTTATGCCAATGTCAGTAACAACGAACTGCTTACTCACCAATTTACCAATACACTGACATTTGATAAAGAAGTGGCCAGCAACTTAAATCTAAATGCAATTGTTGGCTATGAATATACAAATTATGTCAACAAAGGCATAAGTAGTACCTCTAAGGGCTTTGGCGAAGTTCCCGTAGATTATACCGATGTGATGCAGGTTACCGCACCAGCAAACCGGGTCATTACTTCTACTAATAGTCCCACAACAGAGCTGCAATCCTTTTTTGCCAGGGCCATCTTAAATTATGCTGGTAAATATTTATTAACGGCTACTTTCAGGGCCGACGGATCAACGCGTTTTGGTTCAGAAAACCGTTATGGCTATTTCCCTTCTTTTGCCGCTGCCTGGAATATCAAAAACGAAAGTTTTCTGACGGATGTAGAGTGGTTAAATCAATTGAAAATCCGCGTAGGTTATGGTATTACTGGTAATCAGGAATATCCTTCAGGAAGTTCTCAGCCACGTTATGATTATACTTATTCCAGTGGGCAGCAATCCCTTGTGGGCATAAACAACGCAAACCCAATGTTGAAATGGCAGAGAGATGAGCAGACTAACATAGGTGCAGACTTTAGCTTGTTTGGCAATAAAATTAGTGGTTCCCTGGATTATTTCAGAAAAAATACCACCGACTTGTTGTTCCCACAAATTCCATTAGTTCCAGCAAATACCGGAGTTGCAGTAACCTGGGTTAATTTACCAGCACATATCATCAATAAAGGATTGGAAGTCTCTTTGAATGGCAATGTGATGGAAAGAGAGGATATGTCCTTAAATATTGGTGGTAATGCAACCTTCCTGAGCAATAAGGTAGAAGATTTAGTGGGGATTATTAAAACCGGTACGCTAAGTGGTCAGGGATTAAGTGGCGTTACTTTAGAAGTGATTCAAAGTGGCCTTCCTCTATTTGCCATGGTCACCAGAGAGTTTATTGGATTGGATCCTCAGGGTTTTTCTACTTATACTGATGAAGGCTATACTTATTATTATGTAGGTAATCCAAATCCAAGTGTGATTTTAGGCTTAAGTACCACTTTCAGGTATAAAAAAGCAAGCTTAACCGCAAATTTCAACGGTTCTTTAGGGCAGGATATCTACAACAATACAGCCAACTCCGTATTACCAATTGCCAATTTGGGTACAGGAAGAAATGTTGCAGCAGAATTAGTGAATTCTCCAATACAGGAATCCCTCGCTAATCCAATCGCCTCTTCTTCAAGGTATATAGAAAACGGAAATTATTTTAAGCTGGCTAATGCGACCATAAATTACAATTTAGGAAATGTAGGTAGATCCATCAAAGCACTCAATGTTTTTATTAATGGTCAGAATCTTTTTGTCATTACTAAATATAAAGGTTTCGACCCTGAAGTAAATGTTGATAAAAGCAGTAATGGGGTGCCCTCTGCAGGTATTGAATATGTTTCCTATCCACAGGCCAGGACATTCAATTTCGGTGTGAACT
Organism: Pedobacter sp.; assembly: GCF_045628745.1. GTDB lineage: Bacteria > Bacteroidota > Bacteroidia > Sphingobacteriales > Sphingobacteriaceae > Pedobacter. The sequence continues at coordinate 8,820 of NZ_JAZQPU010000494.1, read as the reverse complement.
TTTCCCTTTAATTTTAATACAAACTGACATGAAAAATAGATATATCATAGCTTTCCTTGCACTGTTTTTAACAGTAGGAAGCTGTACAAAGTTAGATGAAGATTTACATGGACAAGTAGGCGACCAGGGCATATCGTCAGGCGATGTTGCGGCGTTATTAAATGCCAGTTACACCGCTATGAGGAATCCTTTTCAGGGGCCATGGGGCTGGTGGTCCTTACAGGAGTTCCCTTCAGATGAGGCTATTGTTCCTACAAGAGCCGGCGACTGGGATGATAATGGTGCCTGGAGAGCTTTACATTTACACAGATGGGCACCTGATCATTCCCGGATTTCTGATACCTTCAGGGATTTAAACAGTGTTAGTTATGTTGCTACTAACGTGTTAAATTTCAAACCTACGCCCTTACAGGCTGCTCAAGCCAGGTTTTTACGTGCCTTTGCGCAGTTCTCGATCTTAGATGGCTGGGGTCAGGTCCCTTATCGTGAACCAGGTGAGGATGTGACAAAAGCATCCCAGGTGAGGCAGGCACAAGAACAAATCGATTACCTCATTGCCGAGTTAACGGAAATTATTCCTGTATTACCGGAAACACCTGTTCATAATGCAAATAGAGATGCAGCTAAAATGTTGCTGATGAAATGCCACCTCAATAAAGGTGCTTTTCTTAACCGCCAGGCACCAACTTTCGACCCTGCAGATATGCAAAAGGTAATTTCCCTGGCAGATGAGATTATCAATTCAGGCAGATACTCACTTACAGAAAATTACTTTGACAATTTTGCACCCCGAAATAACACCTTGTCTAAGGAGAACATCTTTACCGCTCAAAATATAGGTGGTTCAGATGCTGGGGGGCTAAAAGATATCTGGGTACCGGGTTTACACTATAATCAAAATCCAAGTGGCTACAATGGTTTCTCCACTCTTTCAGACTTTTACAATAAGTTTGAAGCGAGTGATGAACGCAGGGGAGGTGCTTATGAAGGGGTAACAAATGTTTCTGGCGTTAGGGTCGGTTTTTTAATCGGACAACAGTTTGACCAAACTGGTGCTGCGCTAAAAGACCGCCGTGGCAATAACCTTATTTTTACACCTGAAGTAAGTATCATTGAAAGGGACCCTAATCATTTGGAAGTTGCAGGTATCCGCGTTGTCAAATATCCTATAGACTATGCCAACTCAGCGACAAACCTTGCTGAAAATGACTGGGTATATTACCGTTATGCAGATGTTTTAATGATGAAAGCAGAAGCGCTATTAAGAACAGGCAATGCTGGATCCGCATTAACCATTGTGAATAGCATCCGTGTATCCAGAGGAGCCACGCCATTTGCAACCCTAAACCTTGATAACCTGCTTGATGAGCGTGGTAGAGAATTCTTTTGGGAAGGAGTGAGGAGGCAAGATTTGATTCGCTTCGGTAAATTCTTAACCCCATGGCAGGAAAAACCAACCGACGATCCAAAATACTTACTGTTTCCTATTCCAGATAACCAGCTAACCAACACCAATTTTATCCAAAATAGCGGCTACTGATCCTTTTAAGCAATGACAGGATTAAAAAGGTTGACTAAAGTTAGCGGCTTTAGTAACCTTTTTTTATTTTGCTTTCAAAGGATAACCTTTGTTAAGCCAATCTGCTTTCAAACTAGTAGGCAAATTTAAAACCTTTGCCTGGCTATAACCCAGACTTTTCAACAAAGTATAAGCTGGTAAAACGTTAGGGCAATGTTCAAAAGGGCAGCAGCCACAATAGATCACTACCAGTTTATCCTTTGGAACATCCTGTACTGCTTTTTTTAATTGTTCCAGTCCTTTTTGGGCATTGGCAGCGCCTAAATTTTCAGCGCCTGGAATGTCGCTTACAAAACCAATATTGTAAATAATTGGTCTTTTTGCTTCAGCCCCTTTTAATAAATCCACAAGTGTTGCAGGTTCCATAAGCTGGCTTTTTTGCCAGAATTCTTTTTTACCTAAAGACTGCGCATTTACTGTAAATACCGATATAGCCATTATAAATAGGGAAGTCAGACAACATTTTATTGAAAAATTCATAATTTAATAGATAAGGTAAGCAACCTACGATCTCTAAAAAAGACAGGTTGTGCGTTAGGTAATAATATATTTATTTAAGAAACAATGAGTTAAAATTAATTCCTCAAATAAGGAATAGTTTATAAGTTATTAATTTACAAAGGTAATGAGTAAATTTAATTAAAAGCACCCACCTCGTAAATCTACATTATGATCACAAAAGATAACAATTGGCCGGTTCTATCCTATGAAAAGGGCAAGACAACATATGAAACTTTGCATATGTGGACGCAAATCATCGGGAAAATCAAAATGGGTGCTCTTCCATGGATTAACCACTCCTGGCATGTCGCCTTACACATTACCATCACAGGATTAACGACATTGAGCATTCCTAGTGCCGAGAAGAATTTTCAAATAGACCTGGATTTCGTCAACCATCAATTATTGATCAGTACCAGTGAAGGAGAGACGCGAGGCTTTAGTTTACAGGGCATTTCTGTTTCCGATTTTTACCATAAAATACGAGGTTTAATGAGGGATTTGGCTATAGATTTCCGCATTCGTGCCTTGCCTTCAGAAATATTAGATCCTATTCCTTTTGAATTTGACTATTTCCACGCGGTTTATGATATAGAGCAAGTGAGTGCCCTGCACCTAGCCCTATTGAAAATACAAGACGTTTTCCAGCAATTTCGAAGTGAATTTAGAGGCAAAACAAGCCCTATTCTCTTCTTTTGGGGAAGTTTCGATCTTGCCCTGGGTCTGTTTTCAGGTGAGGCAGCTCCAAAACATCCTGGAGGTATTCCCGGTTTGCCAGATTGGGTAGCTGAAGATGCCTATAACAGAGAAGTGGCCAACTTTGGCTTTTGGCCTGGCAATGAAACTTTCCCAGAGGCTGCTTTTTATAGTTATGTCTACCCCGAACCTGAAGGCTATAAAACCGCGGCTATCAATCCCGATGCTGCCTTTTATCATCCATTGTTGAAAGAGTACATTATGCCTTATGCTGCGGTTCAAACTTCAGCTTCCGGACAATATGCGTTGCTACAATTTCTACACACCACTTATCGCGCAGCCGCAATATATGGCAAGTGGAACCGCGAATTATTGTAGTGAAAAGCTAACAAAACAATAAAGTACCCATGGTGTTATTTTTAATAAAATGTAGACAGCATGGAACAATTCAAAATCGAAATAGCAAAAGATGGCTTAGGGTATTATTATGACATCAAAACATTGGGCAACCGCCAATACGAGATTTACAATCAGGAAACTAAAGTTGGAACGATAGAAATTGATGGCAATGACCACGAAAAGTGTAAAACCATCAATTGTGAACTTGATTTACCTTTATTAAATGCCATCCGCGAAGCAATAGTGATGCACCAGGAATTGCGCCACTAAATGGAAATGGCAGATTTAGCGTACCTTTGAGTTCATCAAAAAATAATATGGACCAGGCTTTACACGAAAACAAAACCTTTGATAAGATCATTTATGCCGATCAGACAATTAAGGGAAAGGAGTTTCATGATTGTACTTTTAACCACTGTGATTTTACAGATAGTGACTTTTCCAATAATAAATTTATGGACTGCACTTTCAATTCCTGTAATTTATCGATGATGAAGTTGCGGGGTACTTCCTTAAACCATATTGAATTTAAGAACTGCAAAATCCTGGGAGTTAATTTCAGTGAATGTCACGATTTCCTATTCACAGTAGATTTTGAATCCTGCATTTTAGATTACGCCTCTTTTGCAGGGAAGAAGATGCTTAAAACAGCTTTTGTTAAAACATCCCTTAAAGAAGTCAGTTTTACACAAAGCAACCTTGGCGGATCTTTATTCCAGCAAACAGACCTCTTAGGTTCTGTATTTAGTAACTGCGATTTAACGGGTGTTAATTTCTCCACCGCCTTTAACTTTTCTATAGACCCGGAGTTGAACATCATGAAGAATGCTAGTTTTTCTTTAGAAGGGCTGGCGGGTCTCCTGAATAAACATAAGATTAAAATAGTTTAAGCCTTACTAATGGAGATCAGTACTTTCAGTGCATTTAAAAGCCGTAATTACAGGTTGTATTTTACGGGGCAGTCTATTTCACTGATTGGGACATGGATGCAAAAAACAGCTGTCTCCTGGGTCATCTATTCCCATACCCACTCGCAATTCATGTTGGGGTTAACTTTGTTCGCCAGCCTGTTCCCCTCATTTATTTTTTCCTTCCTTGGTGGCGTGGTCTCTGATCGATATGACAGGTATAAAGTCTTATTGACAACGCAAATTGCTTCCATGATCCAGGCGCTGCTGTTAACGGCGGTCATCATTTTTCAGGATTTTGCAGTCTGGGAGATTATTGCCTTAAGTGCACTTTTAGGATTGATTAATGCTTTTGATGTGCCCGCCAGGCAAAGTCTGGTCTATGAAATGGTAGAAGACAAAAAAGATTTACCCAACGCACTTGCCCTAAATTCTTCTATGGTCAACTTGTCGCGGTTAATAGGACCTGGTATTGCGGGTTTAGCCTTAGAACAATTTGGAGAAAAGGTATGCTTTGGCTTGAATGCTTTAAGTTTTATAGCCGTTATCGGTTCCCTGATGCTGATGAAACTGCCAATCTATATTGCTAAAAGCCGCACAAAAAATATCATCGGAGAGTTAAAGGAAGGATTTGTTTACATCAGACAAACGCCTTCCATCGCTTTTATTTTGGTGATGCTTGCCCTGGTAAGTTTATTGGTATTGCCTTTTAGCACACTGATTCCTGTATACGCTAAAGACATCTTTAAAGGCACAGCTTCTACTTTTGGAGTCATAGACAGTGTAATAGGACTAGGTGCCTTCGTAGGTGCTATTTTTCTGGCCTCCCTTAAAGCAGGGCGAAACCTGAAAATGATTTTAGCCACCAATACCTTGATATTTGGCTTAGGACTGGTTTTGTTTTCTCATAGCACTTATTATCCTGTCGCTCTCGTTTTTGCTGCAATGTCTGGTTTCGGCATGATGTCGCAAATTACCATCAGCAATACCCTTATACAAACAACAGTAGACCCAAACATGCGTGGGAGGGTCATCAGCTTTTATGCAATGGCTTTTTTTGGCATGCAACCCCTTGGAGGCTTGCTCATAGGACTGCTCTCCGAACAGATTGGCACCCCCAATACGGTCATGATTCAGGGTATCATTACTTTATTTATTGGTGCCTTGCTTTTCAGGTTTATCTATTTAAAGAAAGAAAAGCTTTTAAAAGCTCAGAAAGAAGCAGCACCACCAGAAACACCTATAGCCTCAACAATTTCACCACTGTTGTCTCTGAGTAAAACTCCGCCAGGAAAGGTGATCAATCCAAGGTAAGCATGCTCAATTTGGTAAAGCGGTCCGCCAGGCTGCGAGAGTTTTCCAATTTCTCCAGAATCCATATCGAAAAAGCGTGCTTTTTTTGCCTTTTTTATGGATATATCTATGGAGCCTAGCCATGCATTATCCATGCGTATAAAAGACACTAAATTTGCGCCCTCATCAACAATAGCGATGTTCATCGGTACCCCAATTTCAAGTGCTTTATCTTTGGCTGCTGCAGTAATTTGCTCGGCTTGTGCTAAATGTAACCTCATCTGTTTGAATGTTTGTTGTGTAACCATCTATTAATCAGTTTGTTTTAAAATGTAATTAAATTCAATGATCTTATTTAGAATTATTCAAAATAAGTTGCAGAAGATAAAACTTTAGCTTTTCTTTGCCTTTAATTTAGAATCATTTTAAATAGCAACCTGAATATGAAAAGAAAAGTACGTAACAGATTGGTGATATTCAATCTCTTCTTAGTGCTCCATACCGCTGCTTTTGCTCAAGAAGTCCCCGTTAAAAAAAATACTGACTCCTCACAGGTTAAAGAAAGTCAAAAGTTAAAAGAGGTTATTGTTACCGGAAAAAAGAACAAGTATAATACGAAGCAGCCATCACCGTCTTTACGTCTTAACGAGCCACTTTTAGAGGCATCTCAAAATATTCAGGTCATCAATTCACAGGTCCTTGCGGATCAGCAGGTAATCAGTATGGCCGATGGTTTAATTAAAAATGTGAGTGGTTTAACCCGCTTAACGCACTGGGCAGATTTATATACCCGTGTCAATGCACGCGGATCCAGAATGTCGGCCTTTAGAAATGGGGTTAACGTTACCTCAACATGGGGCCCATTGAGTGAAGACATGAGTTTTGTAGACCATATAGAATTTGTAAAGGGGCCGGCAGGATTTTTAATGAGTAACGGCGAACCTAGCGGTATTTATAATGTGGTCACCAAAAAGCCTACCGGAAGAGATTTTGGTGGTGAAGCGAGTTTCACCATGGGAAGTTATGATCTTTATCGAAGTACCTTAGATTTAGATGGCCGCTTCGACAAATCGGGTAAACTGCTCTACCGTCTAAACCTGATGGGGCAGAACAAAAAGTCTTTCCGTGATGATGAATTTAACGACAGGTATTCCATTGCACCTGTAATTAGTTACAGGTTCGACGACCAAACGATTTTAACAGCAGAATATACCTATCAGCATGCTAAAATGTCTGATTTAGGCTCTGTCTATTCCTTTTCACAAACCGGCTATGGTGTGTTAGATCGTAACTTTACAACCACAGATCCTGGTTTAGAGCCAACGAACATCGACGACCATAGTTTGTTTTTAAACCTGCAGCATGACATTAACGCAGACTGGAAAATTACTGCACAGGTAGCGTATTTTAATTACAAGCAGTCGGGAGCAAATTTATGGCCTACAGTAGTGAATGCCGACAATACCATGATCAGGAATGCCAGCATTTGGGATGCCAGTAATATTTCTCGCTTTGCACAAGTGTATTTAAACGGTTATGTGAGCACAGGGAAGGTGAAACACCGCATTTTAGGTGGCCTAGACCTTGGAAGTAAAGATTACCTTGCCGATTGGGGTCAGTATCATGATTTAGACCTTGCCAGCAGTCCTTTTAATCCATCAAACCCTCAATATCAAAGTCCTGCCAATGGTTACCCCGTATGGGATCGTACTACTCCATTGGCTCAAAGAGCAGGTGCTGGCGGTACCATTGATCAAAGTTATACAGGCTTGTACTTGCAGGATGAACTTGGTTTCTTTGAAAATCGATTGCGTTTAACCCTTGCCGGTCGCTTTACCTATGTTAAACAATCCAGCTATGGCGGTGCCGATGAAACTGCCAAGCGTGTAACACCACGTATAGGCTTAAGTGTTACTATTGATTCCACTACATCCGCTTATGCACTTTATGACCAGTCCTTCGTACCTCAGGCCGGTTTCTTAAGAACTGGCGGCAGTATTAAACCCATCACCGGTAACAACTTAGAGTTTGGCTTGAAGAAAGATTGGTTTAACGGTAAATGGAATACTACACTTAGTATATATCGTATTCTTAAAAATAATGAGTTAACCAGTGATCCTACCAATACAGGTACGGAAACCTTCTCTGTCATTCTAGGACAAAGTGAAGCCAAAGGGCTGGAGTTTGACCTTAAGGGAGAGGTGTTTAATGGTTTTTCTGTTATTGCCAACTATGCCTATACAGATTCCAAAGTTAAAAGTGTTACTGCAGGCATCCCCGAAAATGCCATCGCTCCCGGCGATCGTATACCGGGTTTTGCTAAACACAATATCAATACCTGGTTAAGTTACCAGTTACAAGATGGTGTGTTGAAAGGAACAGGTATCTCTGCTGGTTTCACTTATCAGGTTGACCGTGATAGCTATACCTGGGGTGGACATAATGGCATTGCTGATATTCCTGATTACTTCCGCCTGGATGGTGGCGCTTTCTGGGAATCCGGAAAAATTAGGCTAACCGCAAACGTCTTCAATATCCTAGATAAATATCTTTATAACGGTAGTTATGAAAGCTATGCAAGCCCAGCCTATTATTCATGGCAGGTAGAAGCCCCGCGTAATTATAGATTAAGTCTAAATTATAGATTTTAAGATGACTTTTAAGAAAACGGTTAGATTTTTACACTTGTGGCTCGGGTTAATATCCGGGCTACTCGTATTTTTTCTTGGTATGACAGGTTGCATCCTGGCTTTTCAAAGAGAAATTGAAGACCTTACACAACCCTATCGCTTCAATACGGTGCAAAACACTGCGCAGCTTGCACCTACGCAATTGAAGCGTATTGCCGACCAGGCGCTGACCGGTAAAAAGGTTCACAGCATAGCTTATCAAAGTGGAAGAAACGCACAAGTTGTGTACTTTGACCTTGTAGATGCCTATTATTATATAGTTTTCGTTAACCAGTATACTGGTGAAGTGACGAAGGTGAAAGACATGAATGCCGATTTCTTCCGGTTTATCATTAACGGGCATTATTACTTATGGCTTCCTGAACATGGCGGTCAGCTTATTTTAACGAGTGCAACGTTAATTTTTGTGGTGCTATTGATTTCGGGCTTAGTTTTATGGTGGCCAAAAAATAAAGCAGCCAGCAAAAAGCGTTTCAGCATTAAATGGAATGCCAAATGGAAGAGGGTCAACTATGACCTGCACAATGTTTTAGGCTTTTACATGACCTGGGTAGTCATCTTTATTGCCCTCAGTGGCATGGTGATGGGCTTTCAGTGGTTCGCAAATTCTGTATATTTTATGAGCTCAGGAGGTAAACAACTTGTGCCCTTTGAAGAAACCTATTCCGCCGTTAATGCTAAGCAGCCCTTGCCCACCAATGCTGCTGCGGCTGATGTTTTGTGGCAGCGCTATATTAAAGCTGACCCTCATTTC
>NZ_JAZQPU010000493.1:0-4280 GCF_045628745.1 Pedobacter sp. | reverse complement strand
TTCTTTTTCCATGGGGCGCTATCGGCTTTCTTAACTTTCGGAGCAAAGGTTTTCTTCTTCTCATGAAAAGCACCCATAAAAGTAGGGTCATCTTTTCTTTTCTGAAGGTCAATTTCCCTGGCTATAGCCTGACGCTCCTCGAAAGGTGTTTCTTCCACAAAAACTTCAGCTGGCAAAGCTACAACAGGAATTGGTTGTCGCATCAGCTTTTCTATCTTCTTGATGTAATATTTCTCTGCCTCGGTACAAAAAGTGATGGCATCGCCCTTAGCGAAGGCCCTGCCTGTACGGCCAATACGGTGGATATAATCTTCAATGATAATAGGTACGTCAAAGTTAATGACATGACTCACCTCGCTTACATCAATACCACGTGAAGCAACATCTGTAGCCACTAATACCCTTACGTTACCTTCTTTAAAGCTATTGATAGAATTGATACGGGTATTTTGCCCTTTGTTGGCATGGATAACCCTTACTGCCTCGGCACCAAACCTTCTTTCGATAAAGCTGGAGATGTTATCTGCTACGGTTTTTGTTTTACAGAAGATGATCAGCCTGGTAAACTCTTCATCTTTCTTCAGCAAATTCTGCAGTAAGTTGATTTTAGTTTTGAAGTTAGGCACTTCATATAAACATTGCGTAACCGTTGCAGCAGGAGTTGCCTGCATTGACGCTTCAATAACAGTAGGATGTTTCAAGAAATCGCCGGCAATTTTTTGAACCAGGTCACTCATTGTGGCAGAGAACAAAAGATTTTGTCTTCTGCGGGGCACTACTTCTAAAATACGGTGGATGGAGCCAATAAAGCCCATGTCCATCATTTTATCAGCCTCATCAAGCACAAGAAACTTAATATATTGGGTGTTGATGTGTCCGGCAAGGTATAAATCTAAAAATCTTCCCGGCGTAGCAATAATTAAATCTACACCTTCTTTTAATTTGGCAATTTGAGTTTTAGGACCTAAACCTCCGTAGATTACAGCAGACCTTAAGTCAGTATATTTAGAGAACATGGTAACATGTTCGGCAATTTGCATGGCAAGCTCGCGTGTTGGCGCAAGAATTAAAGCCCTTGCAGCCTCTCCCTGTGCATATTTTAACTGCATCAGCATGGGTAATACATAAGCAGCGGTTTTTCCGGTTCCAGTTTCTGCGATCCCGCAGATGTCTTGTCCGGAAAGTACAGGTGCAATCGCTTTTTCCTGTATCGGCGTTGCTACGGTAAACCCCGCATCTTCAACGGCATTTAAAATTTGTCGGTTGAGATTGAACTCTTCGAATTTTTTGGGCATTTTGCAAATATACGTTTATTTATAGGATGGCTAATTACATTTTTATAGATTTGGAGGCATGGATACCATTCTGATAAAAGCAGCCACGCTGGTGAACGAAGGCCAGATCTTTGTTGCCGACGTATTAATTAAAGGCGGCATCATAGAAAAAATTGCAACTAACATTAGCCACCCCGGCGCCCAGGAAATCAATGCGGAAGGCTTACACCTGTTACCGGGCATGATTGACGACCAGGTGCATTTTAGGGAACCCGGCCTTACCCATAAAGCAGATATCTTTACAGAAAGCATGGCTGCAGTAGCCGGAGGCATCACTTCTTTTATGGAAATGCCTAATACGGTGCCAAATACATTGAGCCAGGAACTGCTGCAAGATAAGTATAATATTGCCTCAGAAATGTCGCTCGCCAATTACTCCTTTTTCATGGGTGCCTCGAATGACAACCTTGAAGAAGTGTTAAAAACAGACCCCCTTACGGTTTGTGGCATCAAGGTTTTTATGGGCTCTTCTACAGGGAATATGCTGGTGGATAATGAGAAAGTGTTGGAAAATATTTTTAAAGAAGCACCTATGCTCATTGCCACACATTGTGAAGATGAACAAACGATACAGCGCAACCTTAAAATATATAAAGAAAAATACGGCGACAACCTGACGGTAGACATGCACCCGCTGATACGGAGTGCCGAGGCTTGTTACCTTTCTTCTTCCATGGCAGTAGAACTGGCAAAAAAACACAATACAAGATTACATATTCTGCATATTTCTACCGCAAGGGAAGTTGCCCTTTTTGACAATATTACCCCACTGAAAGATAAAAGAATTACAGCAGAAGCCTGTGTACACCACTTATGGTTTGACGACAGCGATTATGCAACCAAAGGCAACTGGATTAAATGGAATCCTGCGGTAAAAACTGCGGAAGATAAAGCGGCGATATTAAAAGGTGTACTAGATGGACATATTGACATCATTGCTACTGACCATGCTCCGCATACTATTGAAGAAAAACAACAACCTTATGCACAGGCACCATCAGGCGGACCTTTGGTGCAACATGCACTTTCAGCCCTGCTGGAAATGTATCACCAACAGAAAATAAGCTTAACGCAAATTGTGGAGAAAACAGCCCACCATGTTGCTGAGTGTTTTAATATTGACAGACGTGGTTATATCAGAGAAGGCTACTGGGCTGATTTGGTTCTGGTAGATCTTAATGACCCTGTTACGGTGACTAAAAACAACCTTTTTTACAAGTGCGGCTGGTCGCCTTTTGAAGGACAAACCTTTCAATCTGAAATTACCCACACTTTTGTATCAGGCAACCTGGCTTATCAAAAAGGGAAATTCATGACCAACGAAACAGGAAAAAGATTAACCTTTATCAGGTAAGATGAACCCGGTTTACAAGAAATCAGGAAAACAACTGCTGCTCACTGTAGGTGTTGCAGCAGTTGTTTTTTTATGGGGGCTATTCAGCGGGCTGACAGAAACCTTATATTCCAATACCCTTTACCCTATAATTTCTATCAGTCTGAGAACAATCAGTTCCCTAATGCCATTTTCATTGGGTGATGTTTTATATGTGTTGCTGGTTCTTTTTATCTTCTGGAAGATTTATGTCTATGGAAGGCGCTTACTTTCCAGGAATTCAGATAAAACCCTCCGTCTGCTGATTCCCATGAAGGTGTTGAATTTCTCTTTAATCCTTTATATTGCCTTTAAGATTTTATGGGGATTAAATTATTCCAGGCCCTCGGTAGCTCATACATTAGGTATCAGTAATCACCATTATAGCGATAAACAACTGGTGCAGCTTGCCGCATTAATGATTGAAAGAATCAACCACCTTCAAACGCTTAAACAAGCATTACCCCCTAAATACAGGGAAAAGTACCGGGTGAAAGAACTACAGGCACTAGCCAGTCAATCTTATGCGAAGATGAGCGTAAAACAGCCCTTTTTCACCTACCGCAGTCCTGTGCTTAAACCTATGCTCAATAGTTGGCTGATTACGAAAATAGGCTTAGAAGGTTATTACAACCCCTTATCTGGCGAAGCTAACGTTAACATGTGGCTACCCAAAGAAGACCTGCCCTTTGTAACCTGTCATGAGATGGCCCATCAAATTGCTGTGGCGCGCGAAGATGAAGCTAACCTGGTGGGTTACCTGACGGCTATTAACAGTACGGATATTCAGTTTCAGTATTCTGGCTATTATGCCATTTTAAGGAATGTGCTTTTTGAAGTGAGGCTCATTGCCCCTACTGCCTATGAAGGTCTTTATAAAACCATCAACCCGGCTACCATCAGGGAATATAAAAGTGGAAGTGCATTTTGGCAGAAATACAACAACCAGATGTTCGGCTACATGAGCGCCACACTGGATAGCTTTTTAAAAATCAACAACCAGCAAAAAGGAATAGACAGCTACCAGGACATTGTTTTGTGGGTTTATAATGTTCACGAACAAGAAATAAAAGAAAAACATTACAGCCCTAAAACAAAAATCCCTTAAAACATTCCTAAATTTGCCACACTATGGCAAAAATATCCATTAACCTGGCAACAGGATCCTTGCAACAAGAAGAAATCATTGTTGGTATTGATTTAGGAACCACCAATAGTTTGGTTGCTTTTATCAATCCTGATCAAAAACCGCAGGTCATTAATGACTTAGGCAGAGGTTTGTTGGTGCCTTCCATTGTTCACTTCAATGAACATGGCGATGCACTTGTTGGCAATGAAGCCAAAGAATTTTTAACTACAGACCCTGAGAATACCATCTTTTCGGTGAAAAGGCTGTTGGGCCGCTCTTACAAAGACGTCGAGGCACACCAGGATACTTTTTCATACAAGGTGATTGATGATGATAATGATTCATTGGTGAAAATTAAAGCTGGCAACCGCTTTTATACACCCATAGAATTATCAGCAGAGATTTTAAAAGAACTGAAAGCACGTGCTGAACATGCCTTGAAAAC
>NZ_JAZQPU010000492.1:0-8296 GCF_045628745.1 Pedobacter sp. | reverse complement strand
ACCAACAATACATTGTCAAATTCAATACTAGCGCCTTCATCTCCTTGCAAACGGTGTACAAAAAGGTGCTGGTCTTTTGCAACTTTGAATTGCTGTCCTGCTATATTTACTATTGCGTACATTGTTAAATAATTATTATTTTAAATTGTTTATTTTATTGAGGTGCAAATATAGAATTAATTTTCTTTAAATCAAATGATTTAGTTTTTCTTGCTATATCTTTCTTCGGCATCATTGATGGCATCGGCCACAAGGGTGCGCATTTGGGTTGAAACATTCATCAATTTAGGGATCTCGGAGTAGTTACTCATCATGATCACTTTCATAGATTTTCTTTTATAATTGAATTGCAATTCATAACGTAACACAGAATCTGAAGTAATGTCTGCACCACGGTTAGCAATCACTTCAGGGAAATTCCATAAGCCTAATTCATTGGCTTTATTATGTAGAAAAATGATATCGTTTTTCTTTAATTTAACATTTGTTTTTATAAGCGAATCCTTTGCATTCAGGTATTGGTAATCTCCGGTTGCTGAATCATAGGTGTTTTGAAGATCTTTCCCTACCCCCCATTTATATTGTAGCGAAACAAATTCTGTAGATTTGAATGGTGCATTCTTAATCATGGGCCTGTAATACACCACACAATAAATTAAAAAAGGCACAATAATCGACAGTGCTAAAAATATTTTTTTCCCTCTGGAATTCATAGTTTGTTATTATTATTCGTTTAATCTAAAGGTCCTGTTAGCTCCCCTTCCCACTTACTTACCACTGCTGTCGCTAAACTGTTACCAATAACATTGGTAGCAGATCTACCCATATCCAAAAGTGGATCAATACCGATCAATAAAGCAAGGCCTGCTTCTGGAATGTCAAAGGTAGCAATTGTACCGGCAATAACCACCAGTGAGGCCCGTGGTACGCCCGCTATCCCCTTGCTGGTTAACATTAAGATCAATAACATGGTAATTTGTTGTTCAAATGACAAATGGATACCATAAGATTGCGCAATAAATAAGGAAGCAAAGGTCATGTATAACATAGATCCATCAAGGTTAAAGGAGTAACCCAATGGAAGCACAAAACTTACAATTTTATCTTTACAGCCAAAGCGCTCCAGCTGTAACATGGTTTTAGGATATGCAGCCTCACTACTTGCCGTACTAAAAGCAAGCAAAGTAGGTTCTTTCATTCTGTTTACAAGGTTGAAAACACGTTTTTTAAGAATGATAAAGCCAATAAAAATAAGAATGAGCCATAGCAATAACATGGTAGAGTAGAATTCACCAATAAATAAGGCATAAGTAGACAATACGCTTAAGCCCTGTTTGGCAACAATGGCCGCCATAGCGCCGAATACGGCAAAAGGTGCAAAGTTCATTACATAACCAGTTACTTTTAAAATAACATGTGCAACGGCATCAAAAAACTTAATGATAATCTGGCCTTTTTCTCCTATTGCGGCTGTGGCTACTCCAAAAAATAAAGAGAACACAACAATCTGCAGAATCTCATTGGTAGCCATCGCCTCGGTCATACTTTTTGGCACAATGTGCGAAATAAAGTCTTTCATAGATAAGGCCACTTTAGTGATGCCTGTATCTATATTACTCGGAGGCAATGGTAAATTCATTGCTTCTCCTGGTTTAAAGATGTTAACCATGATTAAACCTAATACCAGCGACAATAAAGAGGCACTCAAAAACCATAACATGGTTTTGCCGCCTATACGGCCTACAGCTTTGATGTCCCCTACTTTTGCCACACCCACTACCAGAGTAGTAAATACAAGCGGAGCAACAATCATTTTAATCAGTCTCAAGAAAATGTCGCTCAACAAAGTTAAGGGCTCCAGTTTTTTCTCTCTAATTTTCTCGCTTTCAAAACGACTATTTTCTGCTGCTTTCTTTTCAGCAATCAGCGTTGTAAAAGCTGTGGAAGTAGAATCTGTTACTTTTAAAAGCTGTCCATCAATTGCTTTTACCCTTATTTCAGCTTTAGAAATTTGATCGTTATAAGTACTGAAAGATTTTATATTCAAATAATATCCCAGGCCTACACCTAATATTAAAGCTAGAAAAATAAAGAATGTTAATCTGTTTTGTTTCGACATCTATCTATATTTTTTATACAGGCGTAAAACTACAATAATTATATTATTGTATAAAGTTTGTTTGAAGAGGAATAAAATTTGCAAATTAGGTGTAACAATATTGGAAAAACCACCTCTAAACCTATATCAACTCATCGTAAGTGGAACAAAAGGACCTGTTATTCAAGCAAATCTTCGATACTAACTCAAAAAAGATATTCCATTTATGCTATGGATATACCGGAGACAAGGATGCTGCAAACGATTTGTTACAAGAAACTTTCCTTAAAGTATGGCAGAATCTAGATAAATTCAGGAATAAGTCCCTTATTTCTACTTGGATTTACCGGATTGCTGTAAACACTTGTCTAACTTACCTTCGCTCAGAAAAAAGACAAGGAAAAGAGGAGCTTACCGAGAATATTATAGAGAATAAGGTAGAAGAATACTCAGAAAAGAACGAACAAGTCGCCTTACTTTACAAATCCATCTCAAAGCTGGAAGAAAATGACCGTTTAATAATCACCATGGTGCTGGATGAACTCCCTTATCATGAAATTGCAGAAATTTCAGGAATAAGTGAAGGGAATTTAAGGGTAAAAATTCACCGGATTAAACAAAAACTGACAGAATTATACAATCAACATGCAAGAATTTGATGATATACAATCGTTATGGCATTCACATAACGTTGAAGTAAAGATCTCTTCCGGGGAGATGCTGGTGCAGGCGAAAAAAGAAGTCAATAGCATGCGCAACAAATCCTTATTGAATATTTTGGGCATGTGTCTATCCCTGATTGCCATGGCCTGCCTTTGGTTATTCTTTGATTTTAACTCCTGGACTACCCATGTAGGTATTACCATCTTAATAACAGCTATTGCTGTTTATACCTTCATTTTATACCGTGGGCATCGTTTAATTTCAAAAAATGATTTTACTGCCAATCCGAATGATTTTCTGCAGGAACTGAAATTATACCAGTTGAGCAGATACAGTTTATATAATAGTCTTTACTGGATTTATACTGTAGCACTAAGTGTAGGCACCGCCCTCCTCTTCGTTGAAATTTTAGCCTACTTCAGCGTATGGAAGCAAGTGATAGCCATTATTTGTACTTTTGGCTGGCTGTTGTTCTGCTCTACCATTGTCAGAAAAGTAGTGGTAAAAAAAGAAAAAGAGCGCATAGCGCTCTTGATAGAAAAGTTTGAAAGAATTAGCGGACAGTTTTAATCATTCAACTCTTCCACTTCATCTACAGAGAAGCTATTTCCACTTAATTTGTATTGCAAGGTTATAACGCTTGCTTTTTGGGTGCTGTCTTCAGGCTTTACCATTGGAAAAGAACGATATAGTTCCCCATTTTTAATGGTAAACTTATCTTTGCCTGCATAATTCTTTTTCATCCTGCTGCTTAATCCAGGGAAGGTGATTTTTTGAAAGCTGTTACGTGAATATTCAAAAACATTTAAATCAAGCTGATCCTGTTCGTTTAACAACTCTATGTAAAGCTCGGGGTTGCCATCATTATCCAAATCCATATTCCAGGCATCAGTAATAATCCCCTTGCGCTCGTTGGAGAAAGATTTGAAATCATTTCTTGCTGAATCAGACATTAATATCAAATAACCACCGAGACTATCCACACCTTTGCCCCAGCTTAATACTTCAAAATTAAGACCTGGCCGCACTGAAATATCCTTATAAAATGGAAAGGGATTAACCTGTTTTTTCACTTCTGTTGTTGTTGAATTTATAGTATTCTGGTCTGAGGTTTTCTCCTGACCACATGACAACATGAATAACAAGTAACCAGCCAACAAAAATGGTCTTAAATCTAAAAGTTTATATTTCATACATATGGTTTTAAAATGCCAATTTACATTATTTAGCTGAAGTAGCATTTGATGCACCATTATTTAAAGTAGTTTCCATCACTACACTTCTTTTACCACTAGGCATAATGACAATGGTTTTTAAGGTTATTTTTTGTCCAGCGGCTACCTTTATTTTAATAGGATTTTGATAAGGTGTTGCATTCTCTGAAGGACGATAATTATCCAAAGTATAATAAATGGTGGCACCTGGCACAGGCTCCTTCAGCTCAATATTAAACTCACTACCGTTTAATACTTTCTCATTTTGCCCTAGAGGTGTCGGCACCCAGTAATTGGTACCCGCCTTGTCTAGCCGGGCTAAATGTGCAGGCATACGTTCTTCAGAAAAGTTCTTAAAGTCTTTGCGGCCTGGTTGGCTCCAGGCAACTTCTGCCAGGGCAAACATTCTGGGCAACACCATATATTCTACTTTTGCCGGTGTTGTGATGTATTCTGTCCAAAGGTTAGCCTGCACCCCCATGATGTACTTTTGCTGTGCAGCTGTTAATACCGCAGGCACAGGCTCATAAGCATAAATTTTAGCATATGGAGCATGGCCGCCAATGGTTAAAGGTTCATCCGGCGATAAGGATGGAGCATAGTCTAAATATAGCCCATTAGTAGATGGGGTCATTACCACATCGTGGTTCTGCTGTGCGGCAGCAATGCCACCTTCAACGCCCCTCCAGGACATCACCGTGGCATTTGGTGCTAAACCACCTTCCAGGATTTCGTCCCAGCCGATGATTGAGCGACCTTTACTATTGATATATTTCTCCATTCGCTGAACGAAATAACTCTGCAGCTCATGTTCATCCTTAAGTTTAAGATCTTTAATTAACTTCTGGCAGAAAGCTGATTCCTTCCAGTAATCTTTGGGGCTTTCATCACCCCCCACATGGATATACTTAGACGGAAACAAGGCAATGACCTCATCAATGACATTCTGTAAAAAGGTAAAAGTATTTTCTGAAGGCACAAAGACATCCTGAAAAACACCAAAAGTCTGTTGTACTTGCTTTCCTTTTCTAGAGCCTGCCCATGGGGCTTTTGGATCGATATAGGTATCTCTTTCAGGAAAGGCGCTTAACTGCGGATAAGCAGCAATAGCGGCAGAAGCGTGACCTGGCATTTCTATTTCAGGAATAACATTTACATATTTCGTTGCTGCATAGGCCACCACTTCTTTCACCTCCTCTTGTGTATAGAAACCTTTATAGACCTCTTCATCCGTTCCAACACCAGGATGATGCCCTATAATAGTTCCGTTTCTTGAGGCGCCAACTGTAGTTAGTTTAGGGTATTTCTTGATCTCAATCCGCCATCCCTGGTCATCTGTCAGGTGCCAGTGAAAGTTGTTCAGCTTATATTGTGCGAGTAAATCAATGTATTTTTTAAGGAATGACACCGGGAAATAATGTCTGCAAACGTCTAACATCATGCCTCGGTACCTGAACCTCGGATAGTCGTTGATTTCTGCGGTAGGTATTTTAATTTCATTACCCACTTTTTCTGGCATTAATTGCATAACCGACTGTATGGCGTAGAATAATCCTGCATCTTTTCCAGTAATCAGCACTTTGTTGTCAGTAATCTTAATTTGATAGCCTTCAGCAGGAAGTTGATCAGCACCATCGGAGGTAATGACAATAGCTTTTTGTTGCCCATCCAGTTTATTCGTTTCCCTAAGTGCAAAACCGGCCTTAGTTACGATAAAAGCATTTAATAGATCTACAGCTTTACTATTTGCGGGAGAATTAGAGATTAAGACAACTGTTTTGTCTAATAGAAAAGTACCATTATGTCTTTGAACTGAAACTGGCACAGGGATAATACCCATGTTTTCGTCTTGCTGCGCAAACGCAGGAAATGCAAGACTGACAAATAGCACCAAGGAGAGAAACTTTTTCATAAAATATTCATTATCTGTAGCAGAATGAGAACCAAGATAATTAATATTTTATTTTAGAGAGATAAATTAGGTAACAATATTTGAACATAAAAAAGCCTGTAACCACTTTTATAGCTACAGGCATCTATATATTTTTATTCTTAGGAGATGAGAGGATTAAGCCTTTACAACATCTTCTTTTGCAGCAAGGTAACGCTCTGCATCTAAAGCAGCCATACATCCTGTTCCAGCAGCAGTTACAGCCTGGCGATAGTAATGATCCTGAACATCACCACAAGCAAAAACACCTTCCACGTTAGTTTTTGTACTACCTGGAATAGTTTTTAAATAACCTGTTTCGTCCATATCAATCCAGCCTTTGAAGATATCAGTATTTGGCTTATGACCAATGGCGACAAAGAAGCCTTCTATAGCTAAGTCCTGTTCTGCACCGGTTTGGTTATTGACAACCCTTAATCCCGTTACATTTTTACCATTTCCTAAAACCTCTTTAGCTTCAGAATTATAGATCACTTCAATATTTGGCGTATTTAAAACCCGGTGAACCATTGCTTTTGAAGCTCTGAACTCATCACGGCGTACCAGCATATATACTTTTTTGCAAAGTTTAGCTAAATAGGTAGCCTCTTCTGCAGCGGTATCTCCTGCGCCAACAATGGCAACATCCTGATTTTTGAAGAAGAAACCATCACAAACAGCGCAGGCAGAAACACCAAAGCCATTATATTGTTGCTCACTTGGAAGTCCCAACCATTTTGCTGTTGCACCTGTAGAGATAATTACAGTATCAGCTGTAATGGTTTTAATTTCATCAACAACCACTTTATGAGGCAAAGAAGAAAAATCAACAGAGCTTACGTAGCCAAAACGGATGTCTGTACCAAAGCGCTCCGCTTGTTTTCTAAAATCTTCCATCATTTCCGGGCCCATTACCCCTAAAGGGTAACCTGGAAAATTATCAACATCTGTCGTTTGTGTAAGTTGCCCGCCAGCTTCCATACCTGTGTATAAAACAGGTTTTAGATCGGCACGTGCTGCATAAATTGCGGCAGTATATCCTGCAGGTCCGGAGCCAATGATCAGACATTGAACGTGTTCTATTTCTTGAGACATATAATTCTTATAATACTTGTTCGTTTGAGCGCCAAATTTAATGATAATCCTGACAATACGCCAATTGCTTAACGCTTTGTGATTCTTACATTATAATTAAGGCTTAGTTTGTTTTGCTGCTTTAATTTCCTTCTTTGTTTTTTTGACAACGGAAATCATTTTATCGTCTTTATAAATGGCTACCTTCCGGCCACCGTCAAGTTGCCACTCACCTTCTTTTTTACCATTTATAAACTGTCCACTTTCTTCCAGGTTACCTTTGGTATCAAAAAATTTATAGGGTCCGTTGAGAATATTATTCTTGTAGATGACCACGTTTTTCACATCGCCGTTCTCATAAAAGCTTAACCACTGGCCCTCACGATGACCATTTTTAAAGCTTCCAGAAAGCACAATATATCTTTCTTTACCTTTTGAAACGGCTTCCAGGTTAGCAAAGCTATCATTGGGATTTATCCAGTCATAATAAACAAACTTGCCATGAGCAACATTCAACTGCTCATCACTGAAAGATCCACTGACCAATAAATACCCATCAAGGTCGTATTTCTTAAATACATAAACACTATCGCCTGTTACCTTGCCATAGATAGCATAGCTTTTTGCTTTTGCCGAGTCTGCGGTTACCTTATCTTTTGAATCGAAAAATACGGTCTTCACCTGGGCATCACTACCAAAAGCACACAAAAGAAAGAGTACAACAAGGAAAAATTTGTTCATTTACAAAAATACCGTCTATGTTTGAATTATTCCAACATTGAATTGCTTTTTTACAGGACTTTGATTGGCAGCTTCAATACCCATAGAGATGACCTTACGCGTTTCCAGCGGATCAATAATTCCATCTACCCATAAACGCGATGCCGCATAATATGGTGTGGTTTGACTATTGTACCTATCGGTAATTTCTTTTAGCAGGTCGGCTTCTTTTTCTGGTGTAACAATTTCACCGGCGGCTTTCATGGAAGCCTCCTGCATCTGCAACAAAGTTTTTGCCGCTTGACTAGCACCCATAACCGCTATTTTTGCACTCGGCCAGGCATAAATTAACCTCGGGTCATAGGCTTTACCGCACATGGCATAGTTACCTGCACCATAAGAATTCCCTATGATAATGGTGAACTTTGGTACTACAGAATTAGCGACTGCATTGACCATTTTAGCACCGTCTTTGATGATGCCACCGTGTTCAGAGCGACTGCCTACCATAAAACCCGTTACATCCTGCAAAAAGACCAATGGAATTTTCTTCTGGTTACAATTCATGATAAAGCGTGCTGCCTTATCAGCGCTATC
>NZ_JAZQPU010000491.1:0-3372 GCF_045628745.1 Pedobacter sp. | reverse complement strand
ATATGATAAAACTGAGGGCGGTCAAACAACATTTGTTAAATTAAAGAATGACCCAAGGGTTACCAAGATTGGTGCTTTTATCCGAAAATACAGCATAGATGAGTTACCCCAGTTGTATAATGTTTTCAAAGGAGACATGTCTTTGGTAGGCAACCGTCCACTTCCTTTATATGAAGCTGAAACGCTTACTTCAAATGAATGGAGCATGCGTTTTTTAGGCCCTGCAGGCTTGACTGGTTTATGGCAGGTGAGCAGAAGGGGAAGAGAAGATATGTCTGAGAGGGAAAGGAAAAAGTTGGATAATTTTTATGCGCAGAAATATTCTTTTTGGCTTGATGTTAAAATTATCATGAAGACTTTTCCTGCAATGGTTCAGAAAGAAAAAGTATAGAAACCTCCATTAGGAACTTGCCACAGGAGAGATTACGGTTTTATATGTAAAATGGCTTAGATAAAATCTAAGCCATTTTACTTTTAATAACATTTTAATTGGGTAAGATTGATTCCTTTAAGGATGACATCGAACTCGGTACGCCGGTTAAGTTGTTGATCTTCTTCAGAACAAGGAATATCATCAAAGCATCGGTTAACCAACCTGGTTTTACCATAGTATTCCACACTGATTCTTTGAGCAGCAATGCCTTTAGTCATAAGGTATGCCTTTGCGTTGGCTCCTCTCCGTAGAGAAAGGTTTCTGTTGTACTCGTTAGAAGCGCGACTATCACAATGACTGGACGTAATGATACTTATCTCAGGATGTTTTTTCATCAAGTAAACAAGTTCCTCTAAAGCAGGAATGGCATCTGACCTTATTTCAGCTCGATCTAAATCATAATAGATATTTTTGACAGCAAATACCTTTTTTAAAGAGTCGCAGTTTTTCAACACTATTTGCTGCTGAGCTTGCATGCGATCTAATTTTATATCCCTCCGGATAACAGAATCTACGGTAATACCTTGCGAAGTGACAAAGCTTAACTTATCTATGTATCCCGGACGGTTAGCTCGCAATTCATAATCCATTTCTAAAGGTAATTCTCTTTTATATTTCCCGTTAGCATCTGTTTGAAGAGTGTCTGTCCCATCTTGATGACGCATATAAATTTTAGTGTTTATCAAGGGAATTCTGGTGATGGCATCAGTAACGGTTCCTTCAAGGATAATTAGTTGAAATGCGCGATTAAATTGGTAAATATCGTCGTTACCTCTTCTGTTAGAACTGAAGAATCCTAGTCTCCCATCTTCACTTTTAATTAAACTAAAATCATCTTTAGCTGAATTTATAGGGTAGCCCATATTTTTTGGTGCAGTGCGGGGTTTCATTTCCTTGAGTTCAACTTCGAAGATATCTAATCCACCCAAGCCTGCGTGACCTGTAGATGCAAAATAAAGAAAACCTTTCCTATCAAGGAAAGGGAACATTTCATTGCCTTCCGTATTTATTTGTTTGCCCAGGTTAACAGGTTTTGTCCATTGTCCCTGGCCAGAACGTACACAATAATAGAGATCTGTACCTCCATAGCCGCCTGGCATATCAGATGCAAAGACTAAAATGGTACCATCCGCATTAAGCGTAGGATGACCATTTGAATACTCATTACTGTTAAAGGGAAATTCTGTTAACTTAGCTAAATGGTTACCCGTTGCTGTGAATAATTTAAGCTTGTTGATACCATCTAAACTGGTTTGTGTACGACCATTAAAATGGTTATTCCGGGTGAATATGATAGAGCCGTCTGGGAACATGGCAGCAGCAGCTTCATGATATTTGGTATTCACCTTTCCAGAAAGCAAAAACGGATGCACATTTTTTTTTAGCAGTGCATGAAGCGTATCTTTTTGAATGGATAAAGTGTAACTTCCTAAGTTTTTAGTGTCATTGCTTGTTGGTGCAGTATCATCATCATTAAATTTAAATTGATGACCTTTTTTGTTCTTGGCTAAGGTGAGAAGACTATCGGGGTTAATAACATTGATCTCTTTCAGCGATTTAAGGAGATATAAATTAGTGAAAGGACTATGATCCCATAGGTACACTTGTTTTGTTAAAGATCCTGTAGGTCTGTTACTGCTAAATAAAAGACCATCCTTATAAAAAGCAGGAGCGTATTCGGCGCTTTGTGTGTTTATATTGATAAAATTAACCACCCAGTTCCCTTTATTCTTGTTGAAAGTACTGGTGTTTGTTCTGGCAAAGGCACCGGCTCTTTTATCTGCTGGCACCAATGTAAGGTATTTCCTATACCAACCTTCAGAACTCTCATAATGTTGGTTATTAGCCAGGATCTCTGCATAGTGTAAGGCCCAAACTGGCTTAACAGGAATATGTTGAGTTAATTTTTGGTATTCCTGTAAAGCAAGCTCATAATCTTTAATTAAGCGGTAGCTTTCTGCAAGCATTTCCTGTGCCTGGATGTTATTGGGTGTTTTTAAGAGAATAAGCTTCAGTTGTCTGATCGCTTCCGGATAATGAAGCGAAGTATATTCACGACTGGCTTTTTTTAGCTCAGGTGTTTGGTCAGCTTGCCTCTGTGCATCTGCATTTACTGAAAACAAGCAGGAGAGAAAAAGTAAAAAGCGTACTTTATATTTAAATATTTTCATCATCATTATTAAAAATATCTTGGAGAGAGGGTTTTGCCTTTAGCAAAGCCAAATTCATAACGGAGCATAATTTCATGGCTTCCAGAATTAAAATTTCGCAAACTTGTGGTACTATGGTCATAGCTATAGCCAATTCTGATCTGGGGAGTGGCTTGAATCTCAACCAAAGCAGCTACATCAGCATCTGTTCGGTATTGGGCTCCGATGCCAATGACATCCTTGATCCATAATGTTGCATTTACATCTGCCTCAATTGGTGCCCCTTTTACGCCTTTAATCAGAAAGGAAGGTTTAAGTTTGAAATCTTCATCTAAGGGAAATACATAACCAGCTGATAAGAATACATGCAGCGCCTGCTCGCCACTTAATTTCTCACCGGCTGAATTGTCTGCAGACAAATTATTCGGCAATAAATCCTGGGCTGCCAAACCTATGTAAAGCTTATCAGAATTATAATATACTCCAGTACCGAAATTGAAAAGCATTTTATTGATATTGGTTGCAAAAGCAGGGTCATAAGGCGCCGTTGAACCCAAGTTAATATCCCTTAGGTTGACTTTATATTGGCTCACGTTTCCTTGTAGACCGAAACTTAAAGTTCCTATATCCATTTTTATTCTGTAAGCAGCACTCATCACCCCAGCTGTGGTTTGGGTTTGGCCTAATTTATCACTGATCAATTGAAATCCAATTCCAATCTTGTTATTTAAAATTGGTGCGTCAATGGTGAAAGTTCCTGTTTTAGGGGCACCTTCAATACCTACCCAT
>NZ_JAZQPU010000490.1:0-1797 GCF_045628745.1 Pedobacter sp. | reverse complement strand
ATTTTTTATTATAAGTAACTCTTATTATGCTTCTACGTAATCTCTACGTACCACAAATTTTGTTTGTATTGGTAATTTTTGAGCGGCTAAACGCATTGCTTCTTTGGCAACTTCCAAAGGCACACCTTCAGCTTCAAAAATAATTCTTCCGGGTCTAACTACGGCTACCCAGTATTCTGGAGCACCCTTACCTTTACCCATACGTACTTCAGCTGGTTTCTTAGTTACCGGTTTGTCCGGGAAGATTCTAATCCACACTTGGCCTTCACGTTTCATGAAACGAGTTACCGCGATACGGGCTGCCTCTATCTGACGACTGGTAATCCAAGTCGACTCTAAAGATTTAATCCCGAAAGACCCGAATGATAATTCAGCACCACGTGTTGCTAAACCTTTCATTCTGCCTTTTTGCATCTTTCTGAACTTCGTTCTTTTTGGCTGTAACATTGTATTTTAATATTATCGTAAAACGATCTGTTAACTAATTATTTACGGGGTCCTCTGTTAGGAGTGTTTCCGCCTCTGTTATCTCTACCTTGACCTGGAGCACCACCTTGACCTGGACCTCTTCCGCCACGACCTTTGTCGTTTCTTCTGTCGCCACTGCCACGGTTATCTCTGTCTCTGCCACCACCGAATGCACCTTCAGGTCTGCCACCTTTACCAGGAGCGTTGTTGGTTGCACCAATGTTCGGAGATAAATCACGTTTACCGTAAACTTCTCCTTTACAGATCCATACTTTTACACCTATTTTACCATAAGTAGTTAAAGCTTCAGCCAATGCGTAATCAATGTCCGCACGGAAAGTATGCAAAGGAATTCTTCCTTCTTTGTACTGCTCGCTACGTGCCATCTCTGCACCGCCTAAACGACCTGATGTCATAATTTTGATTCCTTCAGCGCCCATACGCATAGTAGATGCGATAGTAGATTTCATTGCTCTACGGAAAGAAATTCTCGCTTCTAACTGTTTTGCAACGCCTTCTGCTACCAATTGAGCATCTAGTTCTGGACGTTTAATCTCAAAAATGTTGATTTGAATTTCCTTTTTAGTCAATTTCTTCAACTCTTCTTTGATCTTGTCAACTTCCTGACCTGCTTTACCAATTACAATACCCGGACGAGCCGTGTGAATCGTTACAGTAATGCGTTTCAATGTACGTTCGATAACAACTTTTGCTACACCGCCTTTTGCAATACGGGCAGCAAGGTATTTTCTTATTTTATCGTCCTCAACTAATTTATCAGCATAGTTGTTGCCTCCGAACCAGTTAGAATCCCAACCTTTGATGATTCCTAACCTGTTACCTATTGGATGTGCTTTTTGTCCCATTTCTGTTAATTAGTTTTGAGTTTCAATGTTTTTACTATCTACTACCAAAGTTACATGGTTTGAACGCTTACGTATTCTATAACCACGTCCTTGCGGTGCCGGTCTCAATCGCTTTAACTGGCGGCCACCACCAACCATAATTGTTTTCACAAATAGTTGGCTTTCTTCAGGGCGAGAACCTTCATTTTTGTTTTCCCAGTTTTTGATCGCCGACAATAATAGTTTTTCAACCCTAATTGCTGCTTCTTTGTTGGTAAATTTCAAAATATGTAATGCTTTCTCTACACGCTCACCTCTGATAAGATCTACAACCAAACGCATCTTACGTGGTGAGGTTGGACAATTGTTTAATTTCGCTACTGCTTCCATCTCTTAATTATTTTTTCTTTTCAGAGTGACCCCTAAATGTTCTGGTTGGAGCAAACTCTCCCAGCTTGTGACCAACCATGTTTTCTGTTACGTA
>NZ_JAZQPU010000489.1:0-7992 GCF_045628745.1 Pedobacter sp. | reverse complement strand
TGCTTTTAAATTTAGCCTGATATTTTCATAAAAAGTAGTTAAAGAATCAGAATTGGTGGTCTTTAAAGTGTTTCGATAGCTAATGGACCAGACATTTTCGTACGCTAGGCCTTGTGGTTTTTTGTAATTCTGGTAATAATAGATGAGCAGTGTAGCTACCGCAAAGATGACCAGAAAGGAAACGATTATTTCAGAGAGGAACAAGAAGTTCTGTTTTCTTTTATTCCAGATCAGTTTAAAAATATGCTTGAACATAAGTTGGTGTAATTAAAGATTGAATTGCTAATTAGTGAGTTTTAAGGGCATCTACGACCGTTAACCTTGACATGCGCCAGGCGGGATAGACACCGGAGAGCATACCGAAAAATAAACACGTGAGCAGGCCAAAAGCTAAAACCCTGATGTTTAAGACTAAATTTAGGCTGGGGACAAGGTTAGATTGGTTAAACAGGTAAAGCGCAAGTACAGAAAACACAATCGCTAACAGTCCACCGAACAAGGTTAAGATTACATTCTCTATAATAAACTGATAAACCAGGGTTTTTGAAGAAGCACCAAACGCTTTGCGTACACCGATTTCTGATGAACGCTCCATAATTCTGGTGATGTTGATATTCACAAGGTTGATGGTGGGCAGGAGTAGAAATACAAAAATAAAAAGAGAAACAGTAATCACCATTTTTTCAATTCCAGATTCTCTGACATTTCCGAACAACAACCTGGAAAAGGCTTCCAACATCGTAAAAGCAGGCACATAGAGTACGTCGTAATCTTTATCGTTAGTAGGAATTTTAGGAATCATTTGCTGCTGTTCTGCTTTCATGGCTGGCACCTCAGCCTCTGACCTGGCCAATAAAATAGCACCAAAATCTCCATGGAGTCCTGGATCCTTATAATTTCCTTTAGCAAGCGTATATGGCAAGTACAGATCTCCAGAGAAATTTAACATGGTAACAGGTACATCTTTCACCACCCCTATTACCCTGTATTTAACATTATCCGCTTCAATAAATTTTCCAACCACAGTTTTTACATTCCCAAAATAAGCCTTTTTGGTTGTTTCAGAAATTACACCCACATATTCTTGCTTGTCAATTTGTTGCTGGGTGTATGGTTTGCCTTCCAAAAACTCATATTCTGCGACTTCCCAATAGGTAGCATCAGTATATTTGTATCCTATAACTATTTTTTTGTTATTGACATAGGCATTGGCAGGCCTTGAAAAAGTAAATATGGCCATTTTTTCAGGGGTCTTGAGCTTTGACATATAGTGGTCAAGCAAATAGAAGGATGCCGAGCTTCCACGGGTCCAATTTTCTTTTGAATTGATGGTGGCTACATTCATAATATACAATGATCGGTTTCTTTTCAGATCAGGATAGGAAGGACTGAGCATTTTATCTATAAATGCTGTACAGACCATCAAAATGGTCAGTGTGAAACTGATGCCAAACAAACTAATAAGGGTAAAGAATTTTCTTCTTTTCAATACCGCCAGGGCTATTTTAAAGTAATTGATCAGCATAATTATTGTACTTGAGCGCCATCAAATAAACGTACCAGGCGATGTGTCTTTTGCGCCATATTTTCATCATGGGTAACCATAACAATGGTAGTACCTTCATTTTTATTTAAATTGATCAGGATGTCCATGATTTCATTTCCCATGGCACTATCCAGATTTCCTGTAGGTTCATCAGCAAGGATAATTTGAGGCCTGCCTACAATTGCTCTGGCAATGGCTACTCTTTGTCGCTGCCCCCCACTGAGCTGGTTAGGAAAATGCTTTAACCGGTTGCTCAAGCCAACTTTTGCCAATGCTTCAGTAGCCAGCTGTTTACGTTCCTTTGCCGAAGCGCTTCGGTAGAGCAACGGCAATTCTACATTGTCCAGCACTTGCAAATCATTGATCAGGTGGTAACTTTGAAAAATAAAGCCGAGTTTCTGATTTCTGAATCTGGCCAGCTGCTGATCAGAAAAATGAGAGATATCCTGGTTGTCGATTTTTATCATCCCTTTGGAAGGGTCGTCCAGCAAACCCATGATGTTGAGCAAGGTACTTTTGCCACAGCCTGAAGGGCCCATAATGGATAGAAATTCTCCCTTTGCCACGTTAAGGCTAATGCCGTTGATGGCTAATGTTTCAATGGTATCTGTTCGATACACCTTATCAATATTTTCTAAACGGATCATAATGTATAATTAGTGATTAAGATTTACTTATAAGTTATTTTTTCATTCTTTTCAAAGTCAAACAACGATAAATACCGAAGCTGATAATAAGCAGTCCATGAATTTCGAAGCGCAGCCACATAATCTCGTTTTGCCCGGTCACTTTCTTGAAAAGCAATACTGAGGTCATTAATACTTAAATCCCCCAAAATATAGCGTTCACTAGCAATCTGGTATTTCTCGCTTGCAATTTTATCTGCATGCACACTGAGTTCCATTTGTTCTTTCATCATGTTGAAAAGGGTGACTTGTGTAACAATCTCTTGTTTAAAAATTTGCTTATCCTGCTCTACCTCATGCATGGTAAACTGTTCATTAGCTTGTGCTGTCTTTATTCTCGACTTAGATCTGCCCCAATCCAAAACGGGAATAGAGATTTGCAGCTGCACAGACTGCTGACTTTTTGGAGATCGGTATACATCAAACAAGTGGGAACCGGCATTAGAAAAACCAAGGTTGGCATTCAGCGTGGCCACCAGTCCGTTTGCACCTTTGGCTTTGGCAACATCTCTTTTCGCTTCTGCCATGCGGCGAACAAAGGAAATGGCATCAGATCTATTTTCAAGGGCCTGTGCTAAAACAAGTGAAGTTGATACTTCAAAATGGGCTACTGCAGCAGGCATGGTTAAAACAACTTTCCCTTCCCCTTCTATCCCTGTATAACTACGCAGGTTTAAGGCTGCAATTTCAACCTCCCTTTGCGCTGTTCCTGCAGCTTTTTGCGCATTCAACTGTTCGAGCTGCAATTGTAAAATCTCATTTTTAGAAACCTTGCCCATCTCAAATTTTATATTGGCAACGTTTAACATTTTACCGGTATTAATGGTGTTAAGCGCTGCGATAGCATAGTTTACCTGGGCAAGTAAAAGGTTAAAAAAATAGTCTGTAACGGTAACTGCAATCTGTTCCTGAGTCTCTATAAAAGCCTGTTTGCTCTCATTGAATTTAAGAGGCTCAATTTTCTTATCCCAACGCAGGCTGTTAAATTGTAACAAAGGCTGGGTATAGCCAATGCCATAAGGGGTTCCATTGTACAAGACACTATTTCTGTCAAAATCACTGAAACGCTGTAGCTCTGTTGTGCCATACATGGTACCCCCGGTAGCGGCAATACTTTGTTTAAAATCGAGTGTCAACGAGGAGTTGTCATTATGAATGGGCTGAAATAAAACGGTGCCATTGGGTTGAAGTACCTGCGCATAGGTTTTATTATACCCTGGCAAGATTCCCTCTAAAGCAAGTTGAGGCTGATAGTTAGACTTAAAAGTTCTCCACTCCCAATATTTAGTTTCCCTTACGGTGTTGGCCTGTTTTGCTGCAATAGAATTAGCTCTCGCCATTTCCACCACTTGCGGCAAGGTTAATTTCAATGTATCGTTCACTACATTTACCTTTGCTTGTGCTATTGCAATAGTGCAGCAAGCTGTGCTTATCATGGTGAACATCAAAATATAAATAGCTTTCATATCCTGTACCTTAATCAGTGATGACAATTTCTTTGGAATGCTCAAACTTGCTGAGATCTGAAGTGATGACCTGCTCACCGGGCTTTATACCGCTAACAATTTCTATAAAATCGAAATTACTTAGACCGGTATTCACCTCCCTCCTTTCTGCCACCCCCTTGTTGAGCACAAATACTTGCTGCAAATCTGAACCTTTGAAAGCCGGTCCATTAGGCACCCTGATTACATTTTTTCTCGTTTCAGTAATCAGGAAAAGGTCAACTTTCAGGTTAGGCCGGAGCAGCTTATGGTCCTTTTTGTCCAGCTTAACTTCAAAGGAAACAATAGAATTATTAACAGCAGGCGAAACATTAACCACTGTTCCCCTTATTAAGAGCTCATTTATACGAATGATAACTGGCATGTTATATTGCAGCCTATCTATTTGGTTGTCTGAGATACTTCCTTCAACTTTATAGCTACTGAGGTTTGCAATTTTAGCAAGGGCTTCTCCTTCTTTAATGCTTGTACCAATATTTTTATTAACCCAGGTAACCACACCATTGCGTGTAGCTATTACATTTGCCAGGTGTAGCTTTCGAAGAAAGGCCAACTGATCGTTTTTTTGTATGGAAAGTTGTATTTCAGCCTCCTTGATTTCTATCTTCATGGTTTGCTGTTTATTTTTAATCTCATTCTCTAATTGTGCCTTTTCCAGGTTTGCTACTTTTAGGTTGAGCTCAGCCTGTTCAATATTTTCCCTGGTACCACCACCAGCGTTATAAAGCCTTTGTGCACTTGTTACCGCCTCTTTAAAATTGCTGATCTTAAGTTGCTTAATGGAATTATTTGACTTCATGTCATAGAAACTTTTTTCAAGATCAAGCTTTAACTTCCGGATTTCATTTTCTTTTGCCACGATTTGAAATCCAAGCTTATCAGATTCTGTCTGGGCAGCAGCTTGATCAAGCGTCAGAATAGATTGACCAGCTTTTACCGGTGTACCAGCATCTATCAATACAGCCTTTAAAGCCGAATTAATAGAGCTGGTAAGCGTTTCCTCAAACTCCGGCAATATTTCACCTGTAGCACTAATGGTATTTTCAATATTGCCACGGTCTGCAACAGCAGTTATAAAGCGCGATTTGGAGATAGATGGTTTAATGTAAGCCCGGAGGGTAAAAATGCCACAAACAATGATGCCTGCAATGATAAGGAGGAGGAGGATCTTTTTCTTCTTTTTATTGGTGATAACTTCAGCTTCGATAGCTTTATCCATAACATTATATTTTGCTATAGCCATTACAAGCCGAATGCCACCGGTATCTACCTATATTTCAGGTTGTTAATAAGTTGTTAGGATAAAAAAATGATCGATATCCAACACAAGTTCGATATCCGGGATTTTGAAGTCTTTATTAGAGGGAGCCTTAAACGGTTTTCACGTCGCCCTCCCTGTAGTCTTTTATATCTGTAATATATCCATTGATGATCAAGAAGTCAAACAAAGGTTTAGCATCTGGCGTAACCGGCATATTTGCACTGGTAATGACCTCATTGGTTTTTTTATCTAAATAAGGGTATGCAAAGAGCTTCACATTTTTGTTAAACATATCACTCACATAACTCAGCAACTGACTGGCGTAGTTTTCGCCGAAATTGCTGGAGTTGAAAACAAATTTAAGGTTATTGATATTGGTAGAGATCCCTACGCTTTTTGGCTTACAACGATCAAGGTATTTGGCTAATTTATTATGTCTGGCAAAGTTTGAAACGATAACTAAGTTGCCAGTATTGCACATTTCTTCTGCACGTTTAGCTACAGCCTGTAAGTCGAGGTTTTCGGCCCAATTTTCATCTGTATCAAGCACATTAGACAATAACACTTCAATTAACACGCTCAGGTTTTCTGCCTTCACACTTTCGGTACGCACAAATTGCTCAACAGCCTTGTTCAGCATACTGAAGTTAGGATTGGATTTCTGCGCATATTTAGTTCGCAAAATCATGATGTCCTTTTTATAAAGCAGGTCTTTTGGTAAACGAGGGTTCCCTTGAGGATCAAATATCGCTGCGTTGGAAAAATCTTTTACAATTAAATAAAGGTTTAATAATATGTTATTTACATCCTTGAAAACCGGCCCTTTAACAGATATCAGGTCAATCTCTACTGAACCAATCGTTAAGTTATCAGCAAGGGACTCAATCATGGTTTTAAGGTCATGCTTAAAGTAAAATGCCGCATACACCAGGTTGACGCCAATGATACCTAAAACATTTTGCTGCAAGGCAGCATCAGTATCCAATAACCTAACGTGGAAAACAATTTCATTGGCTTCACCTTCTGGCTCTGCTTGAAATTTAATGCCAATCCAGCCATGTGGATCATTAGATTTGTTGTAGTTAAGTGTGGTTACCGTATCTGCAAAAGCAAAAAACGTTTGGTCATCATACTTCTCCCCCCTTAATCTTTCATTTAATAATTCAAATTCATGGTTTAACATTTTCGTAAGCCTGGATTGACTTACATATCTCCCCGATTCTTCCATGCCATAAATGGCATCGCTAAAGGTCATGTCATATGCCGACATGGTTTTCGCTACTGTTCCTGAGGCAGCTCCCGCAGTAAAGAAATTACGTGCTACTTCTTGTCCTGCTCCTATTTCTGCGAAAGTACCGTAAATCTTAGGATTTAAGTTAATCTTCAGTGCTTTACGTTTTGTATCCAGAATTTCTCTTTCCATGGTGCAAAAATAGGGCA
Organism: Pedobacter sp.; assembly: GCF_045628745.1. Lineage (GTDB taxonomy): Bacteria > Bacteroidota > Bacteroidia > Sphingobacteriales > Sphingobacteriaceae > Pedobacter. The sequence continues at coordinate 1,554 of NZ_JAZQPU010000489.1, read as the reverse complement.
AAACTACCCAAATACAAGCCAAAAATTTACTTATCTTGGTAATCTGATGTTAAACGTACAAAACCTAGAAGTTCAATTTTTAAATGAGGAAGATAAATCCTGGATCAAAGCCGTAAACCAGGTTAGCTTTAAAGTCGAAAAAGGTAAAGTTTTAGGCATAGTTGGTGAGTCTGGGTCAGGTAAATCCGTTACATCCTTCTCCATTATGCGACTGCATAATGCCCAAAGCACTCATATTGGCGGAAAAATTACTTTTGGTGATATCAACTTATTGGAAATTTCAGAGCCAGAAATCCGCAAATACAGGGGAAATAAAATATCGATGATCTTCCAGGAGCCGATGACCTCTCTTAACCCGGTGTTTACCTGCGGCTACCAGGTAATGGAAGCCATTATCCTCCATCAGCAAATTGATAAAGCCACTGCCACGGAACGGACCATTGAACTATTTAAAGAGGTACAATTGCCCCGACCTGAACAAATATTTACAAGTTATCCTCACCAACTCTCTGGTGGACAGAAACAAAGGGTGATGATTGCCATGGCCCTGTGTTGTAATCCTGAGCTCCTGATTGCAGATGAGCCTACCACGGCACTTGATGTTACCGTTCAAAAAACAATTCTGCAGCTGTTGTTAAAACTAAAGAAAGAACGGGATATGGCCATGATTTTTATTTCGCATGACCTGGGTGTGATCAGTGAAATTGCAGATGATGTTGCTGTGATGTATCGCGGCCAGATTGTGGAACAAGGACCAGCAGCAGCGCTTTTCGAACACCCTCAGCATCCATACACCAAAGGATTGCTAGCCTGCCGGCCAGCGCCAGAACGTCAGTTAAAAGTTCTGCCTACGGTTGCTGATTTTTTAAATGTTGATGCTTCACAAAGTGTTGCCCATTTATTAGCAACCAATACCTATACACCATCAGAGATTGCTGCGCGGAGAACTATGCTTTACCAGCAGGAACCATTGCTGCAGGTTAAAAATCTGTGTACCTGGTACCCGGTGAGCAAGGGCTTATTTGGCAAAACCACTTCTTACGTCAAGGCAGTTAACGACATTACTTTCAACGTTTACCCTGGAGAAACTTTAGGTCTGGTGGGTGAGTCGGGTTGCGGAAAATCTACCCTGGGCAGGAGCATCTTGCGCCTTACTGAGCCAACTTCTGGTCAGCTCCTTTATCAGCAAAAAGAACTCCTTGAATTTAACAGGAAGGAAATCAGACAAATCAGAAAAGATATACAAATTATCTTTCAGGACCCCTACTCCTCTCTTAATCCAAGGCTTACGGTAGGCAATGCCATTATGGAGCCTTTACGAGTGCATAACGTGCTGTCAACTGATAGCCAGAGGAAAGCTTATGTGATGGACCTTTTGGAGAAAGTAGACCTTAAACCCATGCATTTTGACCGTTACCCGCATGAATTTTCCGGCGGACAAAGACAAAGGATTGTTATTGCCCGGGCTTTGGCTTTGCAGCCCAAGTTCATTATCTGTGATGAATCTGTTTCGGCTTTAGATGTTTCTGTGCAAGCACAGGTATTAAATTTACT
>NZ_JAZQPU010000488.1:0-2272 GCF_045628745.1 Pedobacter sp. | reverse complement strand
AGCATGATGATGTGGAAGGCCATGTGCCTCGGCGGGAAATCATGTTGAAAGACATCAGGCTGATGAAGGCTTTCAATATCAATGCCGTGCGGACCAGTCACTATCCAAATGACCCATTGTGGTATAAATTATGTGATCAATATGGTCTTTACCTCGTAGATGAGGCTAACATTGAAACCCATGGTATGGGTGCCGAATTACAAGGCAGATTTGATAAAACAAAACACCCTGCTTATTTACCAGAATGGGCCCCAGCGCATACAGACAGGATCAAAAGATTAGTAGAAACAGATAAAAATCACCCCTCTGTTATCATTTGGTCGCTGGGTAATGAGTGCGGTAACGGTCCTGTTTTTCATGACATGTATAAATGGATTAAACAACGCGACAATACCAGGATGGTACAATTTGAACAAGCGGGTGAGAATTCCAACACAGATATTGTTGCCCCCATGTATCCGGGCATAAACAGCATGAAAAGCTATGCCGCAGCCAATAAAGAACGCCCTTATATCATGTGTGAATATGCACATGCAATGGGTAATAGCAATGGTAATTTTAAAGAATACTGGGATATCATTAACTCCTCAAAACACATGCAAGGTGGTTTTATTTGGGATTGGGTAGACCAGGGATTAAAAACTAAAGATGATAATGGCAAAACTTTCTGGGCTTATGGTGGTGATTTAGGTGGCTTTTACTGGCAAAATGATGAGAATGGTGTAGCCGATGGTTTGCTAAGTTCTGACCGTACCCCAGACCCGGGCCTTTATGAAGTGAAAAAAGTTTACCAAAATATTGATTTTACACCTGTCAATATTGCACAGGGCAAGATACAGGTAGAAAACAAATTCGACTTTACCAACCTCGATAAGTTTAATTTTACCTGGGAGCTGTTCAAAAACGGCGTGAGCGTTAAACAGGGAAAATTTGCCATGCAATTGGCACCACATCAGAAAAAAGCAGTTAGCCTTCCTTTGCCAACTGTAAAAGCTGCTGCAGGCGAAGAAGTGATGCTTACTGTACGTGCTTTCACCAAAGATTCTACAGAAGTATTGCCCGCTTTAGCTGAAGTGGCCTATGAGCAGTTTTTGCACTCAGGCAATTTCTTTGCAAAGCAAATTATAGCGGCTAAAAATGAGCTGAATGTAAAACAAGATGCAAATTACCTGACTTTTACGGCAGGAGACATATCGGGAGAATTTGACCTCAGGTCAGGCAAGTTAAACAAGTTTTCAAAAAATGGGAAATCCTTTATATGGAGATTTCCTGAGCCTTATTTCTGGCGTGCACCAACAGATAATGATTTTGGTAACCATATGCCGAGCAACATGGGTATTTGGCGCAATGCACATGAAAACAGGGAGGTTAAAAAAGTTACCGTAGGTAAGCAGGATGCTGAAGGGCTCGCCATTACCGTAGAAATGGAACTGAGTGGCATTGCTGTTCCTTATACCATTACTTATGTAATTTTACCAGATGCTGCCGTAAAAGTTACCGCAGTGATGGACATGTACAACAGGAACCTTCCTGAGCTGCCACGTTTTGGCATGAGGATGAACCTGCAAGGCCGGTACGGAAATTTTAGGTATTATGGCAGAGGTCCATGGGAAAATTACAGCGACAGAAATACGGCATCCCTGATTGGCATCTATAAAGATGATTATAAAAACCAGTTTTACAGTGGTTACATCCGTCCTCAGGAAAGCGGAAATAAAACCGATGTGCGTTGGTTAGAACTAACTAACGACCAGGGAAATGGTCTTTTGATTGAAGGTTTGCAGCCTTTGAGTGTAAGTGCACTGGATGTAAGCACGGAAGACCTTGACCCGGGGATGAATAAAAAACAACAACACATTACTGATATCCGCAGAAGAGATGAGGTGTTTCTCAACATTGACCTCAAACAAAGAGGTGTTGGCGGTGACGACAGCTGGGGAAGGAAACCTCACCAGGAATATTTGCTGACTGATAAAAAGTTTGTTTACAGCTACATCATGAAACTTCTTTAATGAGAACACTACCTATAAAAGTTACCTGTATGTTGTTACTGACTGCCTTTGCAGTCAGTAACTTATACGGACAGAAAGTTAAAAAAGAGAAGGCAAACCTCAAAAATGACCGGGAAATCTGGCTTGCTGAGATGGATAAAATGTGTAGGCCGGTGTTGTATAACCTGGCCAAAGACAGCCTGAAAATCAGGATGCCGAAGGTGACTTCGGTCCATGTTGACAATAAAGAACATCGCATAAAAGTGCAGTATGTTGAGGTA
>NZ_JAZQPU010000487.1:0-3046 GCF_045628745.1 Pedobacter sp. | reverse complement strand
CTGCAGCCCAGACAATTAAATGTCCCATCAATTGATAAGGATGTGTAGTTACTGTAACTGTTTTTGGTTGAGCAAGCTGATGTCTGCCTTTTTCTTTATGATCCCAATAAGCAAATAAACCTGCGAAAAACAAACCACCCAAAATATTACCTTTTGTAGAAAGCAATACAGTTTGTGCATCACTTACAAAAAGCTGGTAATTAATTAAGGCGTAAACAAGTTTATAACCGATCAGGAAGCCAAATAAGCCATTATAAATCAGCTCTGCTGTAGTTGCAGGCTTGCCAATTACAACTGTACTTTTAACAGGATGAATTAACCCTAATGCTTCTTTGCGCTGTAGCTCTTTTGTAAAAGCCCAATAACCGGCAACAAAAGCCAAGGCTACAAATACACCGAAGGTATTAAAGGGCAAAGGAATCTGGACACCAAAAAGATATTCAATAAAATGAGATACAGTAGGAAACATACTTAAAAAAGGTTTTTATGCGAATATAGGATTAATGTGCTAATACTTGGTCGCATTCTGTAACTTCTACCTCACCCTCGGCCGTTATAGCCACCAGGTTTACAGCTTTAATTTCATTGACCATCACCGGATCATATTTAGCCCTTACTTTAACATAGTTCTTCGTAAAACCATGCATAAAGCCACTTTTATGATCATCTTCAAATAAAACCTCTCCTACGGTACCTAGCTGACTTTCATAAAAAGCTCTTCTTTTCTTCTCAGATAAGATGTGTAACATTTTATTACGATCGGCACGTGTGCTACCCGTTACACTGCCCGGCATATCTGCTGCTGCAGTCTGTTCGCGTTCAGAATAAGTAAATACGTGGAGATAAGAGATATCCAGTTCATTTAAAAACTGGTAGGTTTCCAGGAAATCTTCATGCGTTTCGCCGGGGAAACCCACAATAACATCTACACCAATACAACAGTTAGGAATCAATGCTTTAATGGTGGCCACACGTTCTGTATACAGTTCGCGTTGGTAACGTCTTTTCATCAGTCCTAATATTTTATTAGAACCTGATTGCAATGGGATATGGAAATGAGGAACAAATCTTTTTGAGGAAGCCACGAAAGTAATGATTTCATTACTGAGCAAATTAGGCTCAATAGAAGAGATCCTGATTCTTTCAATGCCTTCTACTTCGTCTAATGCTTTCACCAGGTCGAAGAATTTATCTTCCCGCTGACCATCGCGAATACCGAAATCACCTAAATTAACCCCGGTAAGTACAATTTCTTTAACACCGCTTTCGGCAATTTGCTGTGCGCGGTTAACTACATTTTCTATGGTATCACTTCTGCTGCCACCACGTGCCAAAGGGATAGTACAATAGGTGCATGGGTAATCACATCCGTCCTGAACTTTCAAAAAAGTACGGGTACGGTCGCCAATAGAATAGGCAGCAATGAAGTTATGGTTTACCTTCTCAATATTTTGTTGGTGAACGATAGCTTTAGGCTGTTTGGTAAGGTCTGTGATAAATTCTACAATTCTGAATTTCTCTGCAGCACCCAATACCATGTCTACACCTTCAATTTCTGCAATTTCTGTAGGCTTAAGCTGTGCATAACAACCTACAATAGTTACATAGGCATCTGGTGAATATTTTAAGGCTTCTTTTACCACCTTTCGGCATTTTTTATCGGCGTGCTCAGTTACTGAACAAGTGTTGATGACATATACATCAGCACCAGCAGTAAAATCAACTACAGCATAACCAGCATCGGTAAATAAACGACCGATGGTTGAAGTTTCAGAAAAATTCAACTTGCAACCCAGGGTATAAAAAGCAACTTTTTTCATTCGTATTGTTTGTTTTTTAACGGTAACGAAGCCAGGAAGTAGCTTATTTGTTATTGCTTACTCCTTATGGTTTCATTGGTATGTTATTTCTTTATGAGTGATGAAACCAGGAGGAGCATATTATATATAGTTTGATCCTGATGGTTTGCTTAATTCACTATAATTTGCAAAGATACTGTTTTGGATGGCTTATCACTTTGCTTAGCTGTTGCGTATTGTAAACTTTATATAAAATTACTCACTCCAGCGATAGCTTTCCTGCTCCAGACCAGCAAGGTCTATTACCCTGCTTACTACCGTCTGCGCTACCTCTTCTATGGTTTTCGGTAAGCTATAAAAGGAAGGGTTAGCCGGACAAATAATACCACCGGCTTCGGTAACAGCCTTCATATTATTGATATGGATTAAACTGAAAGGCGTGTCGCGTGCTACGGCTATTAATTTTCTGCGCTCTTTCAATATCACATCTGCTGCACGGGAAATTAAGTCGTTGGAGATGCCATGGGCAATTCTACCCAAGGTGCCCATGGAGCAGGGAACAATAATCATGGTATCGTATTTTGCAGAACCGGAAGCAAAGGGGGCATGGAAATCCATCTTTTGGTAAAAGTCGAAAGGATAATCGTCATAAGCCTGGTTGCCGAGCTCAAAGCGCCACACCTCTTTGGCATTGTCTGACATGACTACTCCAACGCGCTCTACCTGAGCGGATAACAGTTTTAAATTATCCAATAAAAGTTTGGCATAAATGGAACCGCTGGCACCTGTTACGGCAACAATAATTTTCTTCTTCTGCATAGATGGCATAAAGATACAATCTTTAGCATAAAAAAAGGGCCGGGTACAAGTACCCGACCCTACATCTACCTATGAAAAACATACCCTCTAAAGGGTAAGTTCAAATGTAATTATCTTTTCTTAATAATGAAAGTTAATCGTGTCTTTTTTAATAGGGTATAGTGTTTAAGGAAATTTGAGGAAATAAAAATAAAATGAAAAACTAATCTGCCTGAAAGCTAATTAATTAGGGATTTTCTTGCAGAAATCTTCAAATAAATTTGAATGTTCTCAAAAAGTTTGTACTTTTGTCAAACTGAAAAACATGGTGGTTTTAGCTCAGTTGGTTAGAGCATCGGTTTGTGGTACCGAGGGTCGTGGGTTCGAGCCCCATATTCCACCCCAAGTTTTTGAAAGCAGTTCTGAAAAGAACTGCTTTTTTTGTTTAG
>NZ_JAZQPU010000486.1:0-3922 GCF_045628745.1 Pedobacter sp. | reverse complement strand
AAATAATCATATAATTGGTATAATCTCATAATTACCCCCAGGCATTTAATACAGCATTACGCATAGTGTCTTCATTTACTTTAATATACCGCTGGAAAGATTTGAAATCTGTCCAGCCTCCAAGCTCCATAATTATTTGAGGAGCTACACCTTTGGCCAATAGCATGGAAGCAAATGATTTCCGTCCTGAATGGGCCGTAATCAGTTTCCATTTAGGGTCAACCCTAACAATTCTTTCAGAGCCTCGGAAGCGGATAATTTCAATTTCGTCATCTATCTTAGCTAATTGGCAGAGTTCAGTTAAGTACTCATTATATTTTTGGTTACTAATTACCGGTATTGGCTTTGAATTGCTTTTGTATTTCGCCAGTATGGATTTTGCTATAGAATTCAACGGGGTGACAATCGGCTTTTTTGTCTTTTTGGTTGTCAAAATGATGGTGTCATCATTTTTAATATGGTAATGATCTAATTGCTCCAAATCACTATATCGATAACCTATCATGCACGAAAAGCAGAAAACGTCACGTACACGGTCTAGACGTGAATTTTCTGTTAAATCCAAATTATAAACTTTAAAAAATTCCTCTTCACAAAGTGCTATAACCTCTAATTTCTGTCGCTTTATCACAAAATCCTTATACCCATCATTGACAATAATGCCGCTTCGTTTGGCATAGCCGAGAAATGTTTTAAGCGTACTCAATTGTTTGGCAACGGTAATGTTGTTTAGCGTTCGACCCCTGCTTGTGACATGCTCAAAGAGGAAATTTTGGAATGATTGCAAAAAGTCATAATCCATGTTAGAAAATTTCACTTTTACACTTTTTGCTTCTTGGTAAGATAAGAGGTGAGATTTCAGTGATTTGTAAACAGAAAGGCTTCCTTTTACTCTGGAAGGCCTATTTTCTTCTATGTATTTATCTATATAATCAAATACCAAATCTGTAGTATCTTCCTTCTTCGTCAGCTTAGCATTAAGCAATTTATACTCCTCCAGGATACTATCGGAACTATAGCCTTTCTTCTGAATTTCGTAAAGATGGATGAGTTCTTCAATTCTTGATTTAGTCTTCAAGAGGGCTGAATTCATTTGCTTTACATCATCGGCTAACGGGAGTATATTAAAATCGAGGTCTGGCAACAAGTTTTTAGCCAGTTTCCGATTCAGGTAAATGATTTGTTTAGAAGCACGATCCCATAATTCAGGCAACACCGATATCCCCGTATTCAATTTTCTCATTTGATTGGATATTGAAAGGGTAAGGATTATAGGACGTTCTCCCCGTATGTTCTCCTTGTCCGTACGCAAAATGAAGTTTACTTTGTGATTAGCCATGTGTTCTAGAAATATCAGCTAATATATCACTTAAGTTGAAGAAAGGGGAATGATTAGGGGAATGATTTTCTAACTTGATTGATTGTTATTGCAAGTCAATGACAACAAAAATACTTCATAAATGATTGTTTAGTAATATATTAACAATCACTGGTAATCAGTCGCAATCATTCGCTTGCATCCATATTACAATAAATTGAATCCCTCTCTCTCCGCAGCATTAAAAAAGAAGACCTTTAGCGTAAAGTTAGAGGTTTTTTTGTGGAATTTAATCAGATTGATCCAACTTTAGGGATCAAGTGGGATCAATGCCAAAACTTGTGGAGCAAAGGTAAAAAATATAGATTTGTTTTTCTAACAATCAATATTTATGCCATCAGCTACCGCGTCCTTGCTGAGATTATTTTTACCAGATTTTATCATCGAGAACTTTGAATTCACAGGGTCTATTGAAGAGGAGGATACGTTTCACATTGAACTGGAAGAGCACAATAATCCTCCTGCAGAGTGGCAAGACATGAATGTGCTTTCAAAAGGCTTTTTTCCAAAGATTGTCGTTCAGGATTTTCCAATTCGTGGACATAAGGTGATTTTCACATTAAACGGCGCAGGTGGCTCAATGTGGAAACAGGTAAGGTAGTATACCGGAATTGGACTTAAGTAGAAAAGGGAACGAGAATGACAAGGAAATTAGCGGCTTTTTTTAATGAAATCAATCGATACAGCCCCGAATAGCGTTGATGCGATCAGTTCTTTTTATGGTGTAAAGGTTAAAAAGCTGCTTCGTCAGTGTCGTGATTACCTTAGTGACTTTAAAAGCTGGACTCAAAAACCACATGCAAAGAAGTGGCTTTTATACCCACAGAACCTTGGTGAGCATCTTTCTATCGATGAAGCCAGCCTTTCCCATGGTGACAAATGTAGCTGCTAAGCTCGCGGAACTAGTCGCCTTCGAACCATCTTGTGAAAATGCATAAACGATCACCTATTTAAATATCAATTATAGAATACCACTACCGCTTTTGGCGGTAGTGAGCAATTACGTTTTAGCTATAGAGGAAACTTTATTTCAGGACATCGTTTGGTCAAGCCAAAAAACCAGTCCCAATTCCGCAACAGCAGGTAAAATCCAAGGAACGTTAGGTGCTAATTATTTTTTGCTATTATTGTGTAAGCGGTGAATAATGGTTATAACTTACAACTAACCTTCATTTATTTCGTTTAAATGGTCTTTAATTATTCATTCGATGTGATGCTCCTGCATCAGTTTGGCCAGCAGTTCTTGTGATCGCCGCTCATCACCTAATTTGCTATAGGTAGTTTTTAGCAATGTGTTTAGAATTTTCAACGTTCCCCACCAATCGAATAGCTATTGTAAGACGCGCTTTACTTGTTTTGAAGCATAATAAGCAAAAGGTCAATGGCAGAAATTTAGTCTTATATATAAGATATGTAACAAAAAGATACATATCTTTATTATAGTAATATGTAGCTATTTATGTGAAAATGAGGAGGAACGGTAATGAAAAAGAGCAAAAAGAAAATAATATTACTTAGTTTAATAGTAATGGTATTGATAGTTTCAGCGTTTGTTACATACAAATACTTAAACTCAAGGCAAAAAGCTGATATAGTAATTTACGGGAATATTTATACGGGAACAGAAGGAGAAAAAACAGAGGAAGCACTTGCAATAAAAGGTGACAAGTTTATATATATTGGAAGTGTGGACGGAGTTAAACAATATATAGATGATAAAACAGAAGTTATTAAACAAAATGGCGGTCTAATCTTACCTGGATTTACAGATACCCATACGCATGTTACACCTTCATTTGCGGTGGCTAAATATCAAATAGACTTATCTAGGGCAACATCAGTAGACGAATATTTGACGATAATTAAAGACTTTGTCAATAAGCATCCAAACGACGAGATGTATATTGGTAGGGGTTGGAATTATATACTTTTTAAAGATGGTATACCTACTAAAGATATATTAGACCAAATACTACCTGATATACCAATTTATATTAAAAGTAATGATGGTCATGCCTGCTGGGTTAATTCAAAAATGATAGAATTAATAGGCGTAACAAAAGATACAAAAGATCCGATAGGCGGTAAGGTTATAAAGGATATCGATGGTAACCCTGTAGGATGTTTTAGAGATGTGGCAATGGATTTATATGTGAAGCCACATTTAGTTCCTTATACTGTTGATCAGTATAAGGAACTAATACAGGAAGCTCAAAAGTTTTATGCTGAACTTGGTTATTCTTCTTATGTGGAGGTTTTTGTAGAAGCTGATAACACGAATTACAATATATTTAAGGCTTATGAAGAATTGGATAAAGAGGGTAAATTAAAATTACGCGTACAAGGAGCTTGGAATGTAAGTAATGAGGAAAATGCTACTGATAAAGTTTCGAAGCTTATAGAGTATAAGGATGAATCAAAGGGTGGCATGTTTGAGCTTACGGATATAAAAATCTTTATGGATGGTGTTGCCGAGACCGGTACAGCTTATTTTAGTGAGCCATATGCTGATGATACCACTAATTATGGGGCCGATAGATGGCC
>NZ_JAZQPU010000485.1:0-3621 GCF_045628745.1 Pedobacter sp. | reverse complement strand
TGAGGATCGTCATAACGTAGGTGTACCCGGATTGGATGATTTTTTTAATCCATTATTAAGTATTGGAAGTATGTGGCCTACAGAGACTGCCTATGCTAATAATAATCCTTTATACATCAACCAAACACATAATGTCAATGTCAATCCTGCCACTTATAGTGATGATATCACTGGGTATATTGATAACGTTACCCGTGGTGCTGGTGCAAAATTCAGTGCTGAATATAAGTTTACCTTCGGTTTAACAGCAAAAGCATTGTATTCTTATGATTATAGCAATGAAAACTTTGAGGGTTTTGAATACACTTACCCTGCTTATATTTATGATGCGGCAACAGATACTTATAATGACAGAGCAGCAAACGGTGCCTTATATGGTAACCAAAATCCATGGAGAGAAACACATAAAAGAAATGTTGTTGCTCAATTTAAACAATTTCAATTAAATTATGCAAAGCAGATAAACGATCATTCTATTAGTGCCATAGTCGCATTTGAAAGAAAAGAAGCGACCAATGATTACCAGGCCCTGCATTCGGTTCCGCCTAACAATTATATTCCTACTCAGCTATTTGCAGATCTGGATTATATCGGTGATACACATTATGAGGAGGCTTTCGAAGGGTATGCCATGCGTTTAAATTACGATTACCAGAAGAAATACCTGCTTGAAGCCGTTGGAAGATATGACGGTTCCTTTCTTTACCGTTCAGGAAGCCGTTTTGGATTTTTTCCGGGTGTATCCCTAGGCTGGAGACTATCTGAAGAAGATTTCTTTAAAAAGGTATTTGCTGAAAAGGTCAATGAATTTAAATTAAGAGTTTCCTATGGAGAGACGGGAACTTCTGTGCAGAATTCAAATGGAGATTATATTACTCCTGGGCCTTTTGATTATATGGGCGGATATAACATTAATGCAGGAAGTGCAGTATTTGACGGTACTTTTTATAATGGAGTGGTTCCGAGAGGAGTACCAACAACAGTTATTTCCTGGTTGAAAAATCATACCTCAAACATTGGGATAGATTTTACTGTCTTCAAGCATTTTACAGGTCAGTTTGATTTATTTAGACGCAAACGTACTGGCTTGCCAGCCGCTCGGTATGATGTTGTGCTGCCTAACGAAGTGGGTTATTCATTGCCTAACGAAAACCTAAATTCAGATATCACCCAAGGCTTTGATGGTTTCCTGACTTACACAGGGAAAATTAGAAATGTTGACTTCTCTATTGGTGGAAATGCGACATTAGGAAGAACCAAGGACGATTATATGTATAAACCACGTTTTGGTAATTCCTCTGATGAATATCGCAACGATAGAACGGGCCGATGGCAGAATGTAAATTGGGGCCATCATATTGTGGGCCGTTTCGAATCTCAGCAACAGATCAATGACTATCAGGTAAATATTGATGGTCAGGGAAATAGAACGCTACTGCCAGGTGATTTAATCTATGAAGACTTAAATGGTGATGGTCTTATCAATGGAATGGATATCAAACCAATCGGTTATGCTGAAGGTGCATTACCTTATTTTAACTATGGCATTAATGGCCGTATTTCTTATAAAGGCTTTTCACTTGCTTTCGACTTTATGGGCGCAGGAATGCAGACCTTTTTTAGAGACTGGGAGTTGAAATTTCCTTTCCAAAACAATGGAAATTCTCCAGAATACATGCTGACCGATCGTTGGCACCAGGCAGATCCTTTCAATCCAAATAGTGCGTGGATTGCCGGTACTTATCCAGCTTTGAGAAAAGACAATGGTGGACTTTCTATTTTTACCAGTCCTTTAAGTGGCAATAACCGCAATGATTTCTGGACCACAAATATTCGTTATTTCAGGTTGAAAAATTTAGAACTAGGTTATTCCTTCCCTGCCGCAATGTTGAAAAAAGTGAGCATAAATACCTTAAGGGTTTATGTCAATGGATCTAATTTATTTTCCATAGATAATGTGAGTAAATACCAAATTGACCCAGAAATATCCGCTGGTAATGGGTTGATTTATCCACAACAAAAAATCTATACACTAGGATTCAATTTGACACTTTAAAAGATGATGAACATGAAAAATAGATATAAATATTTAACATTCGGTATGCTACTGTTGTTAAGCTTAAATGCCTGCAAGAAAGATTATCTAGAACTAGAACCTACCTTTATTATTCAGGATGAACAACTGTGGAAAGACAATAAATTGATTGTTGGTCTGCTGGCTAATTATTATGATCGTCTGCCTACCGATATGGGCTTAACTGACCAGGCAGGTTCTCAATGGAGAAATATGGCCAATTATGATGATGCCATGTGGTCGGGCTTTTCCAATGAAGAAGGGCGTAATAATATTTTTAATTATGACAGAGCCAACTGGAGGCTATATGATTATGGATTTGTCCGTGACTTGAACCTGGCCATTGAAAATGTAGATAAATTTGGTGCCGCCACTTTATCAGAGGCTCAAAGAACCCAGTTAAAAGCAGAGTTTAGATTTATCAGGGCCTATCTCTATTTTGAAATGGTGAAAAGGATGGGAGGGGTTCCCTTAATTACTACTCAATTGATTTATGATTTTGAAGGTGATCCTACTTATTTACAGCAACCACGTGCAAAAGAAGCTGAAGTATATGATTTTGTAGCTGCAGAACTTGATGCGATCAAGAATGATATTGGTAATGCTGGGAGTACAGGGCGTGCAAATAAATATACCTGTATGGCCTTAAAGAGCAGGGCGATGTTATATGCTGGTACTATCGCTAAGTATAATGCGTTATTGACACCATCTATTACGACCGCAGGGGGGGAGGTGGGTATTCCTGCCGCCAGAGCTAGTGAATATTTCCAAAAATCGCTGGATGCTTCAAAAGAAGTTATTGCCGGTCCTTATTCTCTTTATACCAGTAATCCTAACCTTGGAGAAAACTTCTATGAAGCGGTTGTTAAAAAAGCTAACAATCCTGAAGTGATATTTGTTAGGGATTTCTTAACGTCTAAAGCTAAGAAACATGGTTTTACCTATGATAACATTGCCCGTGGCATCAGGGAAGATAATTTAAGTTCTTCTAATATCACACCATCTTTAAATTTGGTGGAGAGCTATGATTATCTTGATGGAACGGAGGGAACGCTTAGAACCCGTAATGCGGCAAATACGGATTTTATCTATTATGACAAAACTACTGATATATTCGCCAATAAAGATGCCCGTTTGTACGGTACGGTTGTTTATCCGGGAGCCCCTTTTAAAGGTTTAACCGTAGATATGCAGGCTGGAGTAATGGTATGGAATGCAGGTACCAACGCTTATCAGACTGTTGAGGGTGCTGATTTAGGTACTAATTACACCGATAATAAACTTTTAGTGGCCGCCTCCGGACCACACCGATCTATCCAAGAAGTGAGTAATACAGGCTTTTATCTACGTAAGTATATCGACGCCAATGGTGGTGCTTCTACCCGAGGGATTCAAAGCGATGTATGGTGGGTATGGTTCCGTTTAGGAGAAATTGAATTAAATGCTGCTGAAGCTGCTTTTGAATTAGGACAGACTGCAGAGGCACTCCTCCACATCAATAAGATTAGAGCACGTGCGGGTTTCGGTCCAAACAGTTACAACGCTTC
>NZ_JAZQPU010000484.1:0-2938 GCF_045628745.1 Pedobacter sp. | reverse complement strand
GTTAGCGGTAAGTAATGATGAAAGGGCGAAAGTAAGTGGTCGCATTTTCTACCACCAAAAAGAGGTACGTTCTAACCCTGAAGCTGATGATGTGCAGTTACAAGAAATATTTTTAACCCAATGCAAAGAACTTACAGGCATTTCATTTCCGGATTAAGCGCTTCATTCAATTTGTAAAACGTAACCGTAAAGGAGGAACCTAAAATGGCAAAACATGAAGAAGTAAAGAATGGCATCATCTTTCCATTAGGCGAGAAAAACGATGCCTATGCTCAATATTTTATAGGACAGAGTTATCTTAAGGGATTGGTTGCTGACCCTACAATAAATGTAAGCGTTGCAATGTAACCTTCGAACCAGGATGCAGAAACAACTGGCATATTCATCGTGATGGATTTCAAATATTATTGGTAACCGGTGGTGAAGGATGGTATCAGGAGGAAGGAAACCCGGCTCAAGCCCTAAAAGCCGGCGACGTGATCGTTACCCATGATGGCGTAAAACATTGGCATGGTGCAACAAAAGACAGTTGGTTTGGCCATATTGCCATAACTGCCGGAAAGCCAGAGTGGCTGGAACCGGTTAACGATGACGTCTATCCAAAATAGGCTAGCCAGAAATTTATTATCAGCGGCCACATGATTTGTATAAGTCTGAAAAACGTTTCTGCATGCGAAAATAAATGAGATTCATTAACTTATTGGTTTGAATTAGTTATAGGTAATTGTTCTATAAACTGGTTCGATTTCAGTAAGTTTGGGGGTA
Organism: Pedobacter sp.; assembly: GCF_045628745.1. Taxonomy (GTDB): domain Bacteria; phylum Bacteroidota; class Bacteroidia; order Sphingobacteriales; family Sphingobacteriaceae; genus Pedobacter. The sequence goes on along the minus strand of NZ_JAZQPU010000484.1, from coordinate 2,173 downwards.
CAATGGAAATACTAAGTAGCTTGTAAGTCAATATCTTACGGATTATTGTTTTTCAGGTACATACGGTCTAATATACAGTATTTAGTGCCTTATACAACCAATTAACCTCAACCACACGAACACTCTTGAAAAATTTCTAACCTCTCAAATAAGGGAAAATAGAAAAAAGGAATGGCTTCACGTTAAAGCCACAAAACGCAAAAATAAATTTCAATCATTTAACAACGTAGATTATATTATCCCCCAGCCTTTAGCACAATTTCTTAGAATATTGGGTAAAAAGTCAGGTGATTTAAATGTCCCTAAAAAAGTAATCGACTTTTTTGAGCTAGACCATTAGCAATGTGACGAATTCCCATTTCGGTAACTCTGCCCCTTAGAAAGCATTTTCGCCTTTAGATAATCGCGTATGGGGTCATTTATCAATGAACGGGCTATTTTATTAGCCCATTCATTGATACTGTGATTTAGCTGCCAAAATCGGTGGAACAGGAAACTTCTTTCCAGGAATCCATTTGGATATTCAGTTCTGCTATTTTATTTTTTGCACGGTTAAATGCATCACTTCCTAGAAATAGGTTTACAGCCGGATTTTCGCTATTTACTAATTCTATAAATGCATCTGCTATTTTATAAGGGTCACCCAATTGAGTACCGTCCATACTGTTCATCTTTTCATGAGCTTCGCGGAGGTAAGCGTAATCCTCAATCTGGTTTTTATTGTAAGCTATAGAATCAGCTTTAGCAAAATTTGTTCTGAACCAGCCAGGTAAAATATTGGTGACATTTATACCCATTGGTTTAAGATCATTAGCCAGAGACTCTGTTAAACCACTTACTGCAAACTTGGCGGCGCAGTACATAGACCAGCCAACACCCGGTGCAAAACCAGCAATGGAAGAAATGTTGAGGATATGGCCTGAACGCTGCGCGCGAAGATAGGGAAGTGCCTGTTGAACCACCCTCACAACTGCGAAAAAATTTACTTCGAAATTCTCAGAAATTTCTTCAGAAGTTAATTCTTCAAGTGCCCCACCCAGGCCATAACCTGCATTGTTGACAATGACATCAATCCGGCCAAATTTATCAACCGTTCTTTTTATTGATTCCGCAATGGATGATGTACTTTTCAAATCGACTTCCAATGGCAGAAAAAGTCCTTCAAAGGCAGCCAATTGATCAAACCCTGAAACCGATCTTGATGTTGCAGCAACTTTATGACCTTTTGAAAGTAACCGTGTGGCGATGGCCAGTCCCATACCCTTTGATGCTCCTGTGATGTACCAAACTTTTGTATCATTCATGATATTTGTTTTTTTGATACAAAAGTAACCTTCAGCTCAGTTTGCGCTTTGTTGATATCAAACCAATAGTTGTCAAATTCAAACCTGCCGGAAAGTGGAGGGACTGATTTTCACCTGTTTTTTGAAAAAATTGTTGAAATGGGCCTGATCCTCAAATCCCAAAACATAACTGATTTCTGCTATATTCCAGTCTGTGTACCTAAGTAATGCTTTAGCTTCGGTAATAAGACGTTCGAAAATATGATCGCTAGTAGTGCGGCCAGTTGTTTTCTTGATTGCCCGGTTAAGGTGATTAACGTGTATGGAAAGTTTGTCTGCAATATCCTTTGGCGAGCGTAACTCAAACCGCTGAAATGTAGTCTCAATAGGGAACTGACGTTCTAGGAGTTCTGAAAAGACTGAGGTGATTCTGGATCCGGCATTTTTATGGCGTACAACTTTTTCCGATGGCTGTAATTTAATCGCAAGATAGATCAGCTCACTCACATAATTTTTCACCAGTTCAAATTTATATACATAATCTGTGGTCAGTTCTTCGCTGATCTTTTCAAAAATCCCTTCAACCTCCAGGTTTTGAGCTTCTGTTAAACTGAATACGGGGTGCTTTGCGGCAGAGAATAACGGGAGATCGTTCAGATTGATGCGTAAACTTTCTTTGAAAAAACCGTCCCTAAAAATGCAGAAATAACCTTTTGTACCTAGTGCGAGCTTATCATATGTATAAAGGACGTGTGGATTGAAAAAAAGCAATGTATTACCTGTCACTTCAATGCTCCTATCTCCATAATGGAATACGTTGTCACCCTGGAATAACATGATCTTGAAAAAATCTCTGCGGATAAAAGTAGGAGTTGTAGATGAGGAGTTTA
>NZ_JAZQPU010000483.1:0-50180 GCF_045628745.1 Pedobacter sp. | reverse complement strand
TGCTTAACCGAAAAACAGGTAACAAAGGGTAATGGCCGTAATAATACCCACTAAATCGGCGAGTAACATGGCGCCAACGGTATAACGGGTATTCTTTACATTTACAGCACCGAAATAAACGGCTATTACATAAAATGTTGTGTCTGATGATCCTTGTAAAATACTCGACAGGCGACCAGCAAAGGAATCCGGTCCATGCGTAGTCATGGTGTCAATCATCATACCTCTTGCACCACCACCACTAAGGGGCTTAATTAAAGCCGTAGGGATGCCGTCAATAAACCTGGAATCGGCACCTAAAATGGTACATACATGTTTTAAACCATTGATAATGAGTTCAAAGGTGCCACTCGTACGCAATAAACTGATGGCGATTAACATCCCTACTAAATAAGGAATAATACGGATTGCTGTATCAAAACCTCCTTTTGCACCATCGATAAATGCATCAAACACATTGATGTTTTTGTAAACACCGCCAAGGATAATTAAAAAGAAAATCAGCAGTAATATACCATTGCTCAATATGCCAGAGAAGGTTTGCAAAGCACCGGTGCTTAAGCTGGTCAGGTATAACACCATTGCTGCAATGACAGCGGAGATGCCTAATACCCAGGCCAGGATCACAGGCTGGAAAACGTTGATCTTTTGTTTGAAGGAAACAATCAGCATTGCGGCAATAGTAGCCATAAAGGTGGCAATCATGCAGGGAATAAAAATATCTGTCGGGGTAGCTGAATTCAGCGATGCCCTGATGGCAATGATACTTACAGGAATTAACGTTAACCCTGAAGCATGCAAACAAAGAAACATGATCTGTGAATTCGATGCCACATCTTTATTAGGGTTGAGCTCCTGTAAACTTTCCATCGCTTTTAACCCGAATGGGGTAGCGGCATTGTCAAGCCCTAGTAAGTTTGCCGAAAAGTTCATCACCATGTGGCCTGTTGCCGGGTGTCCTTTTGGAATGTCCGGGAAAAGTTTAGAGAAGAAAGGACCAATGATTTTAGATAATAGCCTGATGCCTCCAGCGCGTTCGGCAATGCTCATGAAACCCATAAAAAGAGCCATAATACCAATTAGCTTTAAACAGATGTTGACGGCTGTCCAGCAAGTTTCAATTACGCCATCCACTTTTAGGGGATTGCCCACATCACCAGCTTTACCAATGATCATCCAGTTGAAAATTTCGGACTGCCCAAGAAAAAAACATTTAAAACTGGCTACTACAATTGCAACGATAATAAATGCGGACCAGATTCTGCTTAATGCCATGTATATTTTTATTTTGAAAGGGTCTAATTTATAGTTTTGATTGTAGAATACCGTTTTTGAAGGACAATAATATCATATTATCTTTTTTTAGGGTAAAATTAGCAGGTTGATAGATGTCAATAGGGCCTTCAATCTGTAAAGTCTCCTCTTTATATATATGATAGGCACCTAAATGATCAAGATCGCCAATATCTTTGATGGTATAGGTTTTAACCGTAGCATAACCTTGTTCAGCAGGCTCCTCTTCATAGCTCAGACCAATGCTTACCCGTATATCCTGGTGAAGAAGATTTTTAATCAGGATATGAAAAATCTCCTTGTTGTTTTTTGGAATGGAGAAGTAGTGCTGCAAGGGCTCTTCAACATAATTTCTGGTGCTAATGGCATATAAACCACTTAAGATGGAGAGAAAGAAATACTTTCTGATTTCTTGCTTTTCTTCATCGCCAAACATTCCACCGGCTTCAATTAAAATCGTTGAAGTACCTGCCGCCTGGAAATTGTCGCCAAAAGCCCGGGCTTCATATTCATCATCAAACAAACCTATTTGTTGTGGCAAAAGTGGATTTAGGTATTTGTACATCTGGGCAATGACCAGCATGGCATTTTGCCGCACTTCGTTTACACTCAGCGCTTCATCAAAGGCGGGTGCTAAATAGGAGAGGGTTGCTGGTTTTCCTGTTTTTTTGACACTCCATAAGGTAGACTGGTCATGGAGGTTAAAGCCAAAATGAGGGTTGATTTCAGCTCTGGTATTTTTCAATAACCGTGCTTCCGGGCTCACCTGGTGATTAAAATCGCGGTTAATGTCTATTTGCTGTGCATTCCTTCTTACAAACCTCTCTGCACCATCAGGGTTCACCATTGGCAATAAATAAAGGGTACAGCTTTTAGCCAGCAAACTGCTGATTTCCTGGAACTGCGGAAGCTGCAGGAAATTAAAAAGATCGAACAGGGCCATGGTGCCTGTGGCCTCATCACCATGCATCTGGCTCCAAAGAAATACCTTTATAGATCCATTACCCCATTGGATTAAATTGATGTCGCGGCCTTCATGAGATTGCCCAATGCAGCGCTGCTCAAATGCTTCAGGCAGTTTCTTAATTAATTGTTGGATAGTTTTATGTTTTAAAAAGCGGCTGTTCAGTGCCGCTTCTTTAAAACTATGGTATTCTTCTAAGTATGTTAATGCCTGCATTAAGGTTTTTCATTGGTCAGGTCAAAGCCCCAGGTATTGCCTTTTTCAGTGGCAGAGATGCCTCCTACCATCCATACAGGTGCTTTTGCACCCTTCAGGTAGTAGTCGAAAAACTGTTGCTGTCTGATTTGTATGTCTTTTCTATTCTGGCGCAACATCAAGTTGTGTGCCTCATTGTTGTAGTTTAACAACCATGATGGTTTACCTAATCTTTTTAAGCCTGTAAAAAGCTCAATACCCTGATACCATGGCACAGCGCCATCAGCATCGTTTGCCATGATCGCAATTGGTGTATTGACCTTAGGCAAAAAGAACAGGGGAGAGTTCTCGATATATAATTCAGGTTTTTCCCATAACGTAGCGCCAATTCTGCTTTGCGTTTTTTCATATTGAAACTGCCTGTTCATGCCACTTTCCCAACGGATACCACCATAAGCAGAGGTCATGTTGGCAACAGGGGCACCAGCCCATGCGGCTGCATACATATTGGTTTGTGTAATCAGGAAAGCTACCTGGTAACCTCCCCAGCTTTGTCCTTGCAAGCCTACCTTTGTGCCCTCAACCCAATTGTTTTTCTTCAGCTGCTCTACACCAGAGTTGATAAATTCCATCGCTGATTTACCCGGATAGCCGGTTTCGTAGCTGATATCCGGTGCAAAAACAAGGTAGCCATTGCTCACAAAATAAGGTATATTTAACCGTGAGGGAGTAGGTGCTGGTGCCTGGTAATTATATAATCCATCAGATAGTTTCTCATAGAAATACACAATCATTGGGTATTTCTTATTCGGGTCAAAATTCTCTGGTTTATATAAAATGCCCTCTGCTTTGAAACCTTTTGGTGTGTTCCATTTAACCAGTTCTGCAGTACCCCAGTTGTAGTTTTGCTGCTGTGGATTAGTTGCACTCAATTTAACCTCAGTTTTGAAGTCTACAGTACTGAAAACATTTGGCGACTGTACATAATTTCCTTTGTCGAATAAGTAGCGATCTACCTCTTTGGCTTTTGTTAAGGTTGAATATTTAAAAGGTCCCATCACCAGCAGCTCAGGGTTTTTAGGGTCAATGCCGTTCTTTTGAAAGAAGCCATTTTCTTTGGTCACATTGTTGAAGGCCGATAAGATGATGGTGCTTCTTTTAAGCAGGAAACGCTGTTCTGGATCCAGTTTGTTATACCTGAAAGTAATATTGTTGGCTCTTCCATAACCATTGGTCACGTTTTTTGGTGTAGCTTTACCATCTGGTGTAAAGGCCCAAATGTCATAACGGTCATAAAGTAAAACAGCATCATCGTCTTCTGTCCAGGCAGCCACACCGTAAGCCGATGGATCATCAGGCACATCATTATCTTCTTCAGCAAACTTTTCGCTGATGCCTTTATTCAGTGCCGTCACTTTTCCAGTGGTAACCCCATAAGTATACCAAATACCATCCTTCTTATTGTAATAAAGAATATATTTTCCGCCAGGCGATGCTGTAGCATAACCATATAAGCTTTCAATGATCTTTTTTCTTTGTCCGCTTTTTACATTGACCAGGTAATAATCACGGCCAGCAACACCGCTCCACTGACTGGAAATCCTGTTGCCATAATCGGTGGAGGCCAAAACAAATTCTGAGTCACCATCATTGATGATGCTTGCCTCTGGCAGTTTCAAATCTGTTAAAGGCACAATCCGGGGGTCACTGTTAAAGATGTCTATATTGGTTAAATAGCTTCTCTTACCTTCTTTCTCCGCATTTTTTATTTGCATAGGCTGCAAGTAATCATCCTTATAACCCCAAATGTCTAATTTAGCATGCTCAAAGTCTATCAGGGTGGTGTCTTTAGCAGTTTTGATTGGTGCAATACCGAAGTAAAGTTTGTCTCCCGCTTTATTAAAGGTTAACTTTCCATCGCCGCTCACCGCCCATTTTGCAGGCATGCCCGGGAAGTCCGTTTCAACAAGCACCTGTGCCGTATCCAGGCTGGGGGAATTGTAGTAAACGAAATATTCTTTGACCTCTTGTTTCTCAGGACTGCTTTCTCCTAAAAAGGCGATATGTTCATTCTCTTCATCGAAAACGAAGTCTTTATAGTTTCCTTTTTTCGATACTAATGTTTTGATCGTGCCTTTAGTGGTGTTCAGTAAGATCACACCTGTAGGACCTGAACAGGCCATCACCAGCTGCTGGCCGTTTTTGCTGAAAGCATAAGAGGTCACCAATTTAAAGCTGCGTTCTATACCTGTGTTCAGGTTTTTGAAAACCAAATCCGTGCCTTCCTCAGCACCTTTTTTTGCTGCTGCAGCTGCTTTTGCCGCTTTGGTGGTGTCTACAGCTTTTTCTAACTGATAGGCAATAAGGTCAGCACCTTGCTCAGGTATTTTGTAGCTTTTAACTCTTGCAACCTTTGTAACAGTTAAAGTTCCTAAATTCAGGATCCCTAAACTGTCTTTGGTCATTTCTTCAGGTTTCTTTTTTTTGATTTTTTCCTGTCTGGTTTGTTGGAATGTTGGCTTAATCAAAAAAGCAGCGTACTTTGAGCTGTTGCTAAATTTAACCAGGTCTGCCCGTGGTATTTCTTTTTGAGTACGGTTAAGGGTATGGTTGAAATAAGTCTTTGCATCACCTTCTTGTTCCATAAGGGCATAGGCAGCCCACTGCCCGTTATTAGATAAAGACTTACTGCCAATACTTTGCCAACTGTCGTACACACTGTGGTCGAGTGGTTTTTTCTGAGCATAGCTCATACTAGCCAATAGGAGTAAAAACAGGGTTAATGTAGGTTTCATTGCTGTGGTTTAATTGAGGGTAATCAAGCGATCAGCAGCTAAAATACAATATTTAGCGCTATTTAAAACCAAAAAAAGGTGCCTTTTTGGGGCACCTTTTTTAAATATTTGTTAATCAAACTATTTTTTCTTTTTATCCTGAATCTTTACTTGTTGTTGCTGACGCATATAGTCATCTAAGCGAGATTGGAATTTAGATTTTTTCTTTTCTTCTTTAGGTTTTACTTTATTTTCTCTTAAAGTAGCATGGATCTTTTCGTCGTTCACCATACTCTTAATTAAGAATTGCTGACCAAAAGTAAGCATGTTAGCTAAGAAATAATAATAGTTCAAACCAGCAGGGTAATCATTCAGTACACCTAAGAAAATGATTGGCATAATGTAACCAATGTATTTCATTTGACCTTGAGCACCTGAAATCTGGTTGTTATAATAAGTATAGATCAACGTTGATATCGTCATCAAAATACACATTAAACTCAAGTGATCACCGATAAAAGGAATGCTGAAACCAAATTTAATGAAATCATCATAAGTAGAAAGGTCATGCATCCATAAGAAACTTTCTCCTCTTAACTCAAACAAGTTCGGGAAGAAGAAGAAAAAGGCCATTACAATCGGTAATTGCAATACCATAGGCAAACAACCACCAATAGGGTTAACGCCTACTTGTTTATAAAGTTTCAAATATTCCTGTTGTAAAAGAGTAGGGTTGTCATCGCCAACTTTAGCTTTAATCTCATCCATCTCCGGCTTTAAAATTCTCATTTTAGCCATTGAAATGTATGATTTATAAGTTAATGGTGATAAAACAAGTTTCAACAAGATGGTTAAAACAAGGATAATTAAACCATAGTTCCATCCAAAACCTTCCAGGAAGTTAAATACCGGAAGTACCACATACCTGTTGATGTATTTTAATGGCCAGTAACCCATTTCTACCAATTTCTCTATTTCATGACCTTGTTTTTTAAGCTCAGAGAATTTGTTGTTACCGAAATAGAATTTCATGGCGTAGCTTTGTGAAGCTGACTGGTTAAATTTCAACTGCATGTTTGCAGCATACCATTTTACCTCACCAGGCTCCGTGCTCACTTTAACTTCAAGTTCGCCTTTTTCAAATCCATCTGCAGGAATTAATACACCTGAGAAAAAGTGCTGCTTAAAGGCAATCCACTCAATCTTACCTTCAGTAAGTTCTTTTTTAACGTCTTTGTCAACACCAAGGTGATCAGGGTTTTCCTCTGCATACTTAAAGTAAGGTGCAGAATAACGCTGTTCGTTTTTAATAGATTTTTCTTGCTCCTGTAATACAGTTTCCCAGTTAAGGGTAATGTTGTTGTTCTGGATTACCTGGTTTAAGCCGTTCAGGTTAATATTGAAATCAATATTATTGCTGTTAGGTTTTAAATCATAGAAATACTCAATGTATTTACCTTCACCATAAGTTGCACGCATGGTTACCGAAGTAGCACTTGCATTGACAGCAGTGAAATAAAGATCGTTTGTACTTATTGTCTTTCCACCAATGTTCAAGTTCAAACCAAATTTATTTTGATCGCCTTTAAATAGAATTACAGGTTGACCAGAATATGCCTTAACGCCTTTTACTTCAACAGATAGAATTTTACCTCCTTTATTGGTGAAGGTAACTTTCAATTTTTCGTTTTCTACAACGCTGGTCACTTGTTTGCCAGTGATGTTAGCACCAAAAGGTCCTTTCATAGCGGCAGAATCTACAACCGGAGTTGCAGTTGGAAGTGGTGTAGCAAGGTCTGCAGGTTTAACACCTGCTTTTTTTGCTGAATCCAGAGAGATCCTTTGTTGTTCTTTCTTTAATTCAGCTTCACTTGGCTTGAAAAAGTAAAAAGAACCGGCCAAAACGATCATGATCAGGAACAGCCCTGTAAATGTATTTCTATCCATTATTAGTGTTTAAACGCTTATTTGTTTGTTTTCTATTCGCATACTCCATCGCAGCGGCGACAAATTTAACAAAAAGTGGGTGAGGATTAGCAACTGTTGATTTTAATTCTGGGTGAAATTGTGCACCCACAAAAAACGGGTGGTTTTTAAGCTCTACAATCTCTACTAAATTGCTCTCTGGATTGATGCCCGAAGCAATCATTCCAGCATCTTCGTATTGTTTTAAATACTGGTTGTTGAACTCGTAACGATGTCTGTGTCTTTCAGTGATGTGGGTTTTTCCATAAGCAGCACTTGCTTTTGATCCCTTTTTAAGGTCACATGGGTAAGAACCTAAACGCATAGTGCCACCTTTGTTGGTCACCGTTTTTTGCTCTTCCATCATATTAATGACTGCAAATTCTGTATCCTGGTCAATTTCGGTCGTGTTGGCACCTTTCAGGCCTAACACATTACGGCCAAATTCGATCACGGCACATTGCATCCCTAAACAAATACCAAAGAATGGAATTTCATTTTCTCTGACAAATTTAATGGTATCGATTTTCCCTTCAATACCACGGCTTCCAAAGCCAGGTGCAACTAAAACAGCATCTAAATGACCTAATTTTTCTTGTACATTGTCTGGATAAATACCTTCTGAGTGGATGTATTCCAACCTTACTTTACATTCATTTTTAGCACCTGCATGGATAAATGATTCAGTAATAGATTTATAAGCATCAGGAAGCTCTACATATTTACCAACTAAACCGATTCTTACATCTGCAGTAGGGTTTTTAAGTCTTCCAAGGAAAGCTTTCCAGTTATCCATATCTGGCTCAGTTTTCTGTGGCAATTTCAATTTGCTCAATACTGTTTTATCCAATTGTTCCTTCATCATTAACAAAGGCACACTATAGATAGATGCTGCATCAATAGATTCAATTACAGCATTGATATTAACGTTACAGAATAAGGCAATTTTTTTGCGGATATCTGGCGTCAGGTGATGCTCTGTACGACAAACTAAAATATCTGGCTGAATACCATATTCTAATAAGGTTTTTACAGAGTGTTGTGTTGGTTTAGTTTTTAATTCTCCGGCAGCAGCTAAGAACGGAATTAAGGTAAGGTGGATCACGATGGCATTGTTAGCACCTTCTTCCCATTTAAACTGACGTACAGCTTCAATAAATGGTAAAGATTCAATATCACCTACAGTACCACCAAGTTCAGTAATGACAATATCAAACTGACCACTTTCGCCAAGAATCCGCATGTTGCGTTTAATCTCGTCGGTAATGTGGGGTACAACCTGTACTGTTTTCCCTAAATACTCGCCCTGACGTTCTTTATTAATTACATTCTGGTAAATACGACCCGTGGTAATGTTATTGGCTTGCGAGGTAGGTACATTTAAGAAACGCTCATAATGACCTAAGTCTAAATCTGTCTCTGCGCCGTCTTCTGTTACATAACATTCACCGTGCTCATAAGGATTGAGGGTTCCAGGATCAATATTAATATAAGGGTCGAATTTTTGGATGGTTACCCTGTAGCCTCTTGCTTGTAAAAGTTTGGCCAATGAAGCGGAGATGATGCCTTTTCCTAAAGAGGAAGTAACACCGCCCGTAACAAAAATATACTTAGTCATGTTTGTGAGTTTGTGTGTGCCAGAACGGCATTTTAATAGCTATTCTTAACGTTTTTGTACGGGATACAAAGTTAACAAATAAAAGGATACTCGCCTTGTCTTTTTGAAATTTTAGTAAAGCAGGTTTGAGGTGTTGTCAAAATTGCAGCACCAAAAAAAAACGCCAGGAATCTTCCAGGCGCCTTTTTAACTTATATTTGGTTAGAATATGCGGTTTAGGTATTGTTTTTATTAGCTGTTAACTAATTGGTTTTATAATGTTAAGAAATTATTTTGACACAACCATAACAATTCTCCGGGAAACACGTATATAACTGAAAATCAGTATATTTAATTTTTAAGAACAGCATTCATAATAAATTTTCACTTTCTGCTCTTTTTCAGACCAGGCAATATAAGCCTTGCTTTCTTTTCCAAGTCTATATTTGAAGCCATTTAACTGGCTGTTTTGAAGTTCCTTAAAGAAAACAAGGTCCTTAGCGTTATGATCGGGTCTTTCATCGGGCATTAAGGCAGGCCATAAGAAGTTCTCTTCATCTAGAAACAGGTTGAACTCCTTATTCATAAACTCCCGCTGCTCATTTTCTTTGCGCAAGTCTACCGTTTCTTTATAATTATTGATCAGTGCTGATGCTTTAAATACTTTTCTGAAAATCTCTTTACCTTTAAAAGAGTTAATACGAAAGATAAGCAGCATTTCTTTTGCTTTCACTCCCGTTAATTCAACTTTAAAAGTATCCATTTTAGTGCTGTCACTAAAATAGCTTGTCGTCGATTTAAACTGGGCAGCCTGAACCGCTGTTTGGTTTTCAGAATTATTTGTACAAGCGGACAATAGTAAAACAAACAGGCAAAGTGGGCGTAAAATGTATTTCATTGGCTTTATCATCATTTAAACAACGATTTAATGGATCTTTTTAAGATCATCAGGCGTATCTATCGCTAAAGTTTCCAGGGTCGTTATTTTTGTTTTGATTTTATAGCCATTTTCGAGCCAACGCAATTGCTCCAGGTTTTCTGCAAGCTCTAATGGAGAAGGCTGCAGCTGTGTAATTTCTAAAAGAACTTTACGGGTATAGCCATAGATGCCTATATGTTTATAAAAAGAATGGCTTGCCAACCAGTCTGCCGGTGCTGCATTCCTTAAAAAGGGGATAGTTTGGCGACTAAAATATAGGGCTTCTTCTAAAGTATTTAAGGTTACTTTAGGTATATTAGTATTAAACAACTCCTCGTCTGTGGTAATGGCTTTCACTAAGGTAGCCAATTGTACTTGTGGGTCGTCAAAGCAACGGGCAACAAGGTCAATTTGTGCAGGGTCTATAAAAGGTTCATCGCCTTGTATATTGATGATGATGTCAAAGCCTGTTAATTGCTCAATAACCTCTGCACAACGGTCTGTGCCACTTTGGTGGTTGCTGCCGGTTAAAACATAATCACCACCGAAGCTTTTAACTTCATCCATAATCCGCTGATCGTCTGTAGCTACCACTACATGATCAAGGGCGCCAGATTGTAAAGCCTGTTCATAAACCCTTCTGATCATGCTTTTACCTGCAATCTGGGTTAATGGTTTCCCCGGAAAACGGGTTGATGCATATCGGGAAGGAATAATGCCTATGGTCTTCATTGGAGAATTAATTTGTTATGGAACAGTCAATGCTTTGTAAGGGGATGTTGAATAAGCTTCTTTATCAAATTACCCCTTGCAATTTAATGGAAATAAAGCGTATGTTTAAATACGCTGAATTAAAATAGACCGTGAATTTCTGCTTCTATAGATTGTATAATAGCACCCAGATCTTCTGGATTATTAGTGAAATCTAATTTATCTTTATCTAAGATCAGCAATTTACCCATCGAATAGCCTTTAATCCATTCTTCGTATTTCTCGTTTAATTTTGATAAGTAATCAATGCGAATGCCTGCTTCATAATCTCTGCCACGGCGTTGAATATTGTTGACCAAGGTAGGCACAGATGCTCGTAGGTAAACCAATAAATCTGGTGGTTTAATAAAAGAGGTAATGTTGTCAAAAATGGCCCTGTAATTTTCATGATCCCGTGTGGTCATTAAACCCATGTCATGAAGGTTTTCTGCAAAGATGTGTGCATCTTCATAAATAGTCCTGTCCTGAATCACATTGCGCTGATGTTTCTCAATCTCCACAATCTGTTGAAAGCGACTATTTAAAAAATAGATCTGGAGGTTAAAACTCCATCTTTTCATGTCGCTATAAAAATCTTCCAGGTAAGGATTGTTATCTACTGCTTCATACAAAGGTTCCCAGCCGTAATTCTTTGCCAATAAACCTGTAAGCGTCGTTTTACCGGCGCCAATATTTCCAACTATTGCTATATGCATTCTAAAATGGTTTAAAACCAATTAATTCTCTAACTTCTTTGATGGTTTTATGAGCACTTTCCCTTGCTTTTTCTGCCCCGTTTGCGGCAACTTTACGTAAGTAATCGGTATCTTTAGAAATACCTTCAATACGTTCTAATATTGGTGCATTGGAAATGATCATGTCTTCTGCTAATTGCTTTTTGAAATCGCCATAACGGATGGCCATTTTATTGTATAATTCATCGAAGTGAGCTAGTGTATCAGCACTGGAAACAATTTTCATCAGGTCAAACAGGTTTTGTATAGCTTCTGGTTTGGTTTGATTTTCTTCCGTTGGTCCGCCGTCGGTTACCGCACGTGATACTTTTTTGCGGATAATGTCTGGTGTATCTGATAAATAAATGCAGTTGCCATCACCTTCAGATTTACCCATTTTACCTTTTCCATCTAAGCCAGGTACTTTAACCAGGTTTTCAGCATAGGTAAAAGCATAAGGCTCGGCGAAGTATTCCTTATTGTAGAGTCTGTTGAAACGATTTCCGAACGTACGGGTCATCTCTAAATGCTGTTCCTGATCTTTACCTACAGGCACTTTCGTGGCATGGTGTATCAGGATATCCGCAGCCATTAACGAAGGGTAGGTTAACAATCCTGCATTCACGTTGTCTGGATGTGCACGTATTTTATCCTTAAAGGAAGTGCTTCTTTCCAGTTCGCCCAAATAGGCATTCATATTTAAATACAAATAGAGTTCTGCAACTTCAGGCACATCACTTTGTACGTATAAGGTAGCTGCTTCGGGGTCAATACCACAAGCAAGGTATTCTACCATCACATGTTTTACGTAACCGTTTAAATCTTGTGGCGTAGGGTGTGTAGTTAAGGAATGAAGGTCAGCAATAAAAAAATAGCAATTGTATTCATGCTGCATTTTTACAAAATTACTCACTGCACCAAAATAATTACCTAAATGTAATTTCCCCGTTGGACGTATTCCACTAACAACCGTTTCTTTCATAGGGCCGAAATTAATAAAAAAATGATTTGGAATTGTAATTTAACATGCATCTCTCTTTTTTTACTATTTTTGAAAGGCATGAATAAACGCTTAAGACAAATTCACCGGACTTACGTCATTATTGTCATTCTGTTTTTCTTTATCCTTTTTTACCCTTTTTACTACTTCGCGGCCAGTAAACCAAAATGGTATGGCTTGCTCAATAAGTTGAGAAGGTTGAACAGCATGTGCTGCAGCTTTTTTACTGGGATCTTTTTCAGGCTCACTTATGAAGATCCATTGAAAAAGGACCAGACTTATATCTATTGTGCTAACCACAGCTCTAACCTTGACATTATGGTCTTCTGCCTGCTGGCTAAAGGCAGGTTTCATTTTATGGGCAAAGAAGAGCTTTTAAAAAACCCGGTATTGAAGCTTTTTTTCAATACCATAGATATTCCCGTCAACAGAAATCACCGCATCTCTGCTTACCGTGCTTTCAAAAGGGCTGGACATAACCTTAAAGAGGGCAGAAGCCTCATTATTTTTCCTGAAGGGGGTATTGAAGGCGAAACTTATCCGCCACAGCTGCTGCCCTTTAAGAATGGTCCTTTCCGGCTGGCCATTGACCAGGGAGTGAGTGTGGTGCCCGTTACGATTTGTGATGTATGGAAAAAAATGTGGGATGATGGCAATAAATATGGAAGTAGTCCGGGGATTTGCGATATTTACATTCATAAACCAATATCCACTGTTGACCTTGGCATTGATGATACCGATATGTTGAGAGGGAAGGTGTATGATTTAATAAACAGTAAACTTGTTACCCAATGAACATAGATAAGAAAACCATCCATAAAGTTGCCGAGCTTGCCAGGATAGAAGTGAAGGAAGAGGATGTAGCTAACTTAATTGTAGAGATGAGTAAAATACTTACCTTCATGGAGAAGCTCAATGAGCTTGATACCACACAGGTGGAGCCATTGGTCTACTTAAACCCTGCTGTTAATGTTTTTAGAGAGGATGTAGTGAAACAGGAAATTACCGTTGAAAAGGGATTAATGAATGCCGCACTTCACAACGAAGCTTTTTTTATGGTTCCTAAAATCATAGAAAAATAAAAACCATGTAACATAAAGGCCCTTATGAGGGTCTAAAAAACAAAAGCAATGGAACAACCACTCATTCAAGTAAAAGATATAGGCCGGAAATACGTCATCGGATCTGAAGTTATCCACGCCCTGAAATCAGTTACGTTAAATATTAATAAAGGTGAATTTGTTGCTTTAATGGGTCCTTCGGGCTCAGGGAAATCTACTTTAATGAATATTTTGGGTTGCCTTGATACGCCAAGTAAAGGAGACTATATCCTCAACGGTATCAATGTAAGTAAGATGACCGATAATGACCTTGCCGAGGTAAGGAACAAAGAAATTGGCTTCGTTTTCCAGACTTTTAACCTTTTACCACGCTCTACGTCCCTGGATAATGTGGCCTTGCCTTTAATTTATGCAGGTGTAAGCAAGACTGACCGCGATAAACGTGCACAACAGGCATTGGAAAATGTTGGCCTGGGCAATAGGGTTACCCACAAACCCAATGAGCTTTCAGGTGGACAGCGCCAGCGTGTGGCTGTAGCGCGTGCTTTAATCAATAACCCGTCGATTATTCTTGCCGATGAGCCTACAGGAAACCTGGATACCAAAACCTCCGTAGAGATTATGGGCTTGCTGGAAGAAATTCATGCAAAAGGAAATACCATCATCCTGGTTACCCACGAAGAAGACATTGCCCAGCATGCTCATCGGATCGTAAGAATGCGTGATGGCCTGATTGAGAAAGACTATGTTAACCCAGATATTAAAACAGTGTCTCCACGGTTAAGTGTCCTCGAAGCTAAAGGGGATGATTTTGAAAGCATGGGTTAATCCATCAACACAACAATGAAGATATATACTAAAACCGGCGATAAAGGACTTACTTCTCTTATTGGGGGAACCCGTGTACCCAAATACCACCTTCGGATAGAATGTTATGGCACCGTAGATGAACTCAATTCTTATATTGGGCTTATTCGCTGCCAGGAAATAAAAAGTCATTACCAGCAGGTGCTGAAAGAGATTCAGGACCGTTTATTTACCATCGGTGCTTCTTTGGCGGCAGATCCTGAAAAGTCAAAGATGAAGATCCCGGACCTTCATCTGGCAGATATTGAGTTATTGGAAACAGAAATGGACTCGATGAATGTAGAACTGCCAGAACTGAAACATTTCATCCTTCCGGGGGGTAATACCGTGGTTTCTTATTGCCATGTGGCCAGATGCATTTGCAGAAGAGTCGAAAGACTTACTTTTCAACTGGCAGCGGATAGTTTTGTTGACGAAAAAATGACTATTTATTTGAACAGATTAAGCGATTATTTATTTGTTTTGGCAAGAAAGTTGAATTTAGACGCTCAGACCGAAGAAAACATCTGGATTCCGCGAATCTAAAAAATTGTAAAAAATTTTTGTTTTCATCAGGTTTTTTAATATACTTTTGCGGAAATAAAAAAGAATAACTAATTACTATAAGATATGTATTGGACATTAGAACTCGCATCGCATCTGGAAGACGCTCCATGGCCTGCAACAAAAGATGAATTAATTGATTACGGCATTAGATCGGGTGCACCTGTAGAGGTCATTGAGAACTTGCAAGCCCTGGAAGATGATGGCGAACCATATGAAACTATTGAAGAAATATGGCCCGATTATCCGACCAAAGATGATTTCTTCTTTAATGAAGATGAATATTAATTACCCCATTTAAAGCCTCACTTGTTGAGGCTTTTTTATTTTTGGAACGATGATTGTTTGTGTAATGTCAGGAAAGTTATTAAAGCTTACCGGAAACACTTATTTAATAAATCAAAACAAAAATTAACATTATGGGAAATTTACTCTATTTAGTTGCAGTGGTATTAGTGATACTATGGATTATCGGCTTTTTCTTTCAAGGATTTGGTGATGTTGGCGGGTTAATTCACGTTTTATTGGTGATTGCAGTTATTGCCATTATCTTAAAATTAATTAACAGAGCTACATAATATAAAAAAGGCTCCTGTTTTCAGGAGCCTTTTTTTTGTAATATTAAATTGGCGAAAGTCAAATCCAAAGGATAAGTGATCTTTATGTTCTCCCGCTCACCCTCAATCAGGGTAATTTCATAGCCTGCATGTGCTACAACTGATGCATCATCGGTATAGGCATTGTGGTAAGGCTGCTGGTAGGCCTTTTTCAACTGCATACTTTGAAAAGTTTGGGGTGTCTGTACCAGGTAAACCTCATCTCTGTTTAAAGCCTTATTCCCTTCGTTCTCTGCTATTCTAATGGAGTCAGTAGGGTGAATGGCTGCCACAGCATTTCCTCTTATTAAGGCTACGTTAAAAGATTGCTCAATTAATGCCGCAGAAACAAGAGGCCTAACGGCATCATGAACCGCCACTACAGCATTTCCTTTAATCATTTTGAGGGCATTACTTACAGAATGAAAGCGCTCCTGACCACCTTTAACAACTTCGTGTGCTACAGTGAAGTTATATTTAGTACATAATTCTTCCCAATATTGGTGCTGGTGTATATTGAGTACCAACAAGAGCTGTGGCTTTAGTTTACAATCGTTAAACGCTTTTAAAGTATGCATCAGGATAGGCAAGCCGTCTAACAAGAGAAATTGTTTAGCTTCCTTTGTTTGCATCCTGCTGCCAGTACCTCCGGCAACAATAATCGCGTAATATTTCATGTCTTAATTGTTTTGCTGTTAATGGAAAAGAAATATAGATGATACAAAAATAGGAGATCTAACCTCTGGTTAAAATCTCCTATTTCTATTAATTTTAAAACTTAACTTATATAATTAACATGGCATCACCATAGCTATAAAAGCGGTATTTTTCTTTTAAGGCTACTTCATAAGCATGTCTTACATAGTCATAACCACCAAATGCACTCACCATCATCAATAAAGTAGATTCAGGCGTATGGAAATTGGTGATCATTGAATTTGCAATGCTAAACTCATAAGGAGGGAAAATAAACTTGCTGGTCCAGTCGTTAGCAGGTTTCAATAACCTTCCCGAAGAAACAGCAGATTCAATAGCGCGCATAGAAGTAGTTCCTACAGCACAGATTCTTTTTTTATTTTCCAAAGCTTTGTTGACCAATGCAGCATCTTTAGCTTCAATAATGAACTGCTCAGAGTCCATTTTGTGTTTGGTTAAATCTTCAACCTCTACAGATCTGAAAGTACCTAATCCTACGTGTAAAGTAACCTCAGCAAAGTTGATTCCCTTTAGCTCCAGTCTTTTCATCAGCTCGCGGCTAAAGTGTAAACCTGCAGTAGGGGCAGCAACAGCGCCTTCATGTTTAGCGAAAATAGTTTGGTAACGCTCTTTATCCTGGGCTGTAGCTTTACGCTTGATATATTTTGGAAGAGGTGTTTCGCCTAAAATTTCAATGTTCTTTCTGAATTCTTCGTCAGTACCGTCAAATAAGAAACGGATGGTACGTCCTCTTGAAGTTGTATTGTCTACCACTTCAGCAACAAGAAGGTCGTCATCACCAAAATATAATTTGTTTCCTACACGGATTTTACGGGCAGGATCTACTAAAACATCCCATAAGCGTAGTTCTTTATTCAGTTCACGTAGCAAAAATACTTCAATTGTAGCACCAGTTTTTTCCTTATTTCCATACAATCGGGCAGGAAAAACCTTGGTATTGTTTAAGATCATTACATCCTGATCATCAAAATAGCTTAAAACATCTTTAAATATTTTATGCTCAATTTTGCCGCTATCCTTGTGTAAAACCATTAAACGGGCTTCATCACGTTGGTCTGAGGGGGTATTGGCAATTAATGACTCAGGTAAATTAAATTTAAATTGAGATAACTTCATGTTTTTCGATGTAATAATTAAGGGCGCAAATTTAGCAAATAAAATCCCTAATTTATAAATAAAGACAATAAGCACTAAAATAATGCCCAAATTTAGTTATTTTTTAATATGCTGTAATTAGCTGTAACCTTTTTAAGTAGTTTTGGTCTAAACCCTACTTATGATGATCTTTAGACTTATCGCTGAAAGTTTTTTGTTTGCCGCAGATGCCCTGCGTCAAAACAAACTCCGCACTATGCTCTCTTTGCTGGGCATCACAATTGGTATTTTTACTATTATTTCAGTGTTCTCTGCTGTAGATACGTTGAGAAATAAACTGCAGTCAAGTGTAGATAAGCTAGGCTCTAACACCATCTTTGTGCAAAAATGGCCATGGGTGTTCAGTGATGATTTTCCATGGTGGAAATACATCAACAGACCCGAACCCAGTTTAAGGGATTATAAAGCCTTAAAAGAGCGTCTTGAAAATGTACAGGGCATCTCTTTTGAAGCCTCGGCCAGCAACCGTACCGTAAAATACAGAAGTAATTCTGTAGAGAACGTTACCTTGAATGCAGGTTCACAGGACATGAATAAAACCTGGAATCTTGATTTCCAGGAAGGCCGGTATTTTACCGAAAACGAAGGTAAATCTGGCGCACCGCTGGTTATTTTAGGTGCAGACATTGCCGAAGGCCTGTTTGATGGGCAGCCCGCAGTAGGTAAACAAGTAAAAGTAATGGGCCGCAGTTTAACAGTAGTTGGCGTTTATAAAAAAGAAGGTGAAGACATGCTGGGCATGTCACAAGATAAAAATATCCTCATTCCGCTCAACCTTGCCCGTGGATTGTTTGATGTAGAGAATGGAAATTACGGACCTACCATTACGGTCAGGGGTAAAGAAGGGGTGAGCCTGGAAGAGGTGGAGAGTGAACTTCAGGGCGTAATGCGCTCCATACACCGCATTAAACCCGGTGCTGAAGATGATTTCTCCTTAAATAAAGCGACACTGCTGTCTAACCAGTTAGACATTATGTTTAAAATGGTAAACATTGCCGGATGGGTAATTGGCGGCTTTTCCATTTTAGTAGGAGGATTTGGTATTGCCAACATCATGTTTGTGTCTGTTAAAGAACGCACCAATATTATAGGAATCCAGAAATCTCTGGGTGCCAAAAACTACTTTATCTTATTGCAGTTTATGTTTGAGGCTGTAGCCTTATGTATTCTGGGTGGTGCCTTAGGCTTGTTTTTAGTGTATATCATCACCGTGGTCGTCTCCCAGGCCCTGGATGTAAAGGTTATCCTTGATATGAACAACGTCATCACTGGTATTACCATTTCCGTAGTCATTGGTGCCATCTCTGGTTTCTGGCCAGCCTATGCGGCATCAAGATTGGATCCGGTAGAAGCCATCAGGTCTTAATTAAGCCTTTTTGATCAATTGTAGAGCCTTTTCCTTTAACCGGGGGAAAGGCTCTTCTTATATATACCTAACTGATCACTTACCTATAGCTAACTCATGGCTAACTCATGCCATAGAACAGGTAAGTACTTAGTCCGGACTTGTTACCGGATTTGCGGTAGCAAACCGGTAGCAGGTCCCTACCTGGTCCCTAGCTGCCCGCTTATATAGGTTAGTGAAAAGTAAGGAAGGGGTAGGGTATAGGAAAGCTATCTATTAGTACCATTTAAGGGTTAGCTTAGGGTGCTTTAATTATTTTTAATACTTTTGCTATCATTTACAGCAGTAGACCGGCCCTATTTTCAATAACAACTGCCACATTTTATATTTACCTCAATTTTAAGCATGTTCTCCAGTAATCGATTATTCGACTTCTCACAAAAAGTAGACTATAAAACCGAAATATTAGCGGGCTTAACCGTGGCCATGACCATGATGCCAGAATCATTGTCATTCGCTATTCTAGCGGGCTTCCCCCCTTTAGTAGGGCTTTATGCCGCCTTTATGATGGGCATTGTGACTTCCATTTTTGGCGGTCGGCCGGGATTAATTTCCGGAGGTGCCGGTGCGGTGGTCGTAGTGGTTATTGGCCTCATGCAGTCTCATGGTATTGAATATGTTTTTGCTGCAGTAGCTATGGCCGGGGTGATCCAGATTTTAGTGGGCCTGTTTAAATTTGGGAAATTTATCCGACTGGTGCCACAACCGGTGATGTATGGTTTTGTAAATGGTTTAGCGGTCATCATTTTTATGGCGCAGCTGGAGCAATTTAAAACTGTCGTTGATGGAAAAAGTACCTGGCTGGTCGGTGAGCCTTTGCTTATTATGGGCGCTTTAGTGGCTTTAACCATCGCCATTATTCTTGTTGTACCTAAAATTACCAAGGCTGTGCCGCCTTCTTTAATTGCCATTATCATTGTGTTCCTCATTGTTTTAGGCTTTGGCATCAATACTAAAACGGTGAGTGATATTGCTTCTGTGAGTGGTGGCTTTCCGCCTTTTCACGTTCCTCAAATTCCACTCACCTTTGAAACTTTTAAAATTATTTTCCCTTATGCCATCATTATGGCTGGAGTAGCGTTAACTGAAGGTTTGCTGACCTTGAATCTGGTAGATGAAATTACGGGTACCAGGGGTAACGGCAATCGCGAATGTATAGCGCAAGGCAGTGCCAATATCTTAAACGGCTTTTTCTTTGGCATGGGGGGCTGTCCTATGATTGCTCAAACTTTGGTAAACCTTACCGCAGGGGCAAGGGCAAGGCTTTCGGGTATTGTTGCCGCACTGACCATTCTACTCATTATCCTTTTTGGTGCCCCGGTAATCGGTTTGGTACCTATGGCTGCCCTTACCGGCGTGATGATTATGGTGGCTATTGGTACTTTTGAATGGGTAAGTTTTAAAATTGTCAATAAAATGCCCAAACAAGATATTATTGTTGGTGTTTTGGTGGCGCTAATTACCATTTGGCTGCATAACTTAGCCTTGGCCGTGCTGATCGGCGTGATTATCTCTGCCCTGGTATTTGCCTGGGAAAGTGCTAAAAATATTAAGGTAAGGAATTTTATTGATGAAAATGGTGCCAAGCATTATGAAATATATGGCCCCCTTTTTTTTGGTTCCATTACAGCTTTCAATGAAAAGTTTGATGTAGCTAATGACCCTATAGAGGTGATTGTTGATTTTAAGGACAGCAAAGTAACAGACATGTCTGCTATAGATGCGCTACATAAACTGACAGCACGTTACCAGCAGCTTGGCAAGACCCTTCATTTAAGACATTTGAGTAATGACTGCAGAAGGTTACTTGAAAATGCAGGCAGTTTAATTGAGGTCAATATTGATGAAGATCCCACTTATAATGTTTCTAAAAACCAGGAATAGTACGGTTTTTGAAAATAAACATTTCCTGTTGAAAAATACAGACATAAAAAAACGAGGCCTTATTATTAACGCCTCGTTTTTTTATGTTAAACAGCAATTGCTTTGTGTTGAATTGCTGCGCTGCTTAGTTTAATTTTGCCAATGCCTTCGCAATTCTTGCTACTGCATCTCTTAGCGTTTCTTCAGCAGCAGCATAAGAAATACGGATGCAATCCTCATTTCCAAAAGCTTCACCAGTAACTGTAGATACATGTGCTTCGTTTAACAAGTATAAAGAAAGATCTTCTGCGGTGTTAATGGTTTGTCCGTTAACACTTTTGCCGAAGTAAGATTTTACCTCTGGGAAGAAGTAAAAAGCACCATCAGGAAGGTTAACATTGATACCCGGAATTTCTTTCAACAATCTGTAAACAATATCTCTGCGTTTTTTAAATTCAGCAACCATTACATAAACGGTGTCTAAACCATCCTGATAAGCTTTTAAAGCTGCTCTTTGTGCAATAGAACAAGTACCTGAAGTAATTTGTCCTTGTAATTTATCACAAGCATTAGCAATTTCTTTATTTGCGGCCATGTAACCTACTCTCCAGCCTGTCATGGCATATGATTTAGAGAAACCATTGATCACAACCACACGGTCTTTGATAGAGTCGAAAGAAGCAATAGAAGTATGTTCACCTACAAAATTAATGTGCTCATAAATCTCATCAGAAAGGATATAGACTTGTGGGTGTTTTTCAAATACGGCAACTAAAGAAGCCAGTTCTTCTTTGCTGTAAACGGAACCCGTAGGGTTACATGGCGAAGAGAACATAAAAACTTTTGTTTTCGGCGTAATGGCTGCTTCTAATTGCTCGGCAGTAATTTTAAAGTTCTGCTCTACAGAAGCGTTAATAAATACGGTTTCACCTTCGGCAAGTTTGATCATTTCTGAGTAAGAAACCCAATATGGCGTAGGTACAATTACCTCATCACCAGGGTTTACTAAGCATAATACCGCATTAGATAAAGATTGTTTAGCACCTGTAGAAACCACAATCTGGTCAAAATTATAGTTTAATCCATTTTCCTTTAATAACTTCTCAGCAATCGCTTTTCTCAGTTCAGGGTAACCAGAAACAGGCGTATAGTAAGAGTAATTTTCATCGATAGCTGTTTTACCAGCTTCTTTAACGTGCTCAGGCGTGTAAAAATCGGGTTCACCGAAGCTCAAGTTAATTACATCTATCCCTTTTGCGGATAGTTCTCTGCCTAATTTAGCCATTTTAATGGTCTGCGATTCGGAGAGGTTATTGATTCTGTTGGATAAAAAGGTCATCATATAGTGTAGGTAAGCAAAATTTAATTCTGTTGGAAAGCAAATATATAAACAACACCGTATTTTAAACTAAAAAAAATACTTTATTCATAGACTTTAACTGTTAAACGTTATTTTTGTACGCTAATTATCAAAGTTTGAATCCTAAGAAAAAAGCAATTTTAGTGTCGTTATGCGTCAGCATTATCCTCATGCTTGCCAAATTTACGGCCTATTTTATCACCAATTCCAACGCTATTTTAACGGATGCCGCAGAGAGCATAGTCAACGTACTAGCCAGCAGCTTTGCGTTTTACAGCATTTACCTTACCACTCGCCCTAAAGATCAAAACCATCCATACGGACACGGTAAAGTAGAGTTTTTTTCTGCCTTTGTAGAAGGCGTATTGATTGGTGTCGCAGGGATTATCATTGTTGGTAAAGCCTCCTATAATTTAATCTATCCGGGTGTCATTAAACAACTTTTTGAAGGTGCAATCATCATTGGTGCCACTGGATTGGTTAATTTGCTGGTGGCCTATTACCTGATTAATACGGGTAAAAAACACCACTCCATGACCCTCGAAGCAGATGGTAAACACCTGATGGTGGATGCGATAACCAGTGCCGGATTGGTTATTGGTGTATTATTAATCCACATGACCAAATTATATTGGCTAGATAGTGTCATTTCAGTGATGCTAGGGTTATACATCATTTATAATGGCTACAGGCTGACCCGAAGATCGGTAGGTGGTTTAATGGATGAAAGTAACACGGAACTGGTGGAAGGCATTGTAGCTATTTTACAGGATAACAGGCAAGATCCATGGATTGATGTACACAATTTGCGTGCCCAGCAATATGGGGCCGACCTGCATATCGATTGTCACTTTACCTTTCCTTATTATTTTGAGCTCACCAAGGTGCACCAGGAAATTTCTGCCATCGATAAGCTCATCAATGACAAGAAAGGGAGGTCGGCTGAGCTTTTTATCCATGCCGATCCTTGTTTGCCTGAGTGTTGCCACTATTGTAAGATGAAAAAGTGCCCGGTAAGGCAGGAAAATTTTAGCGGAGAAATTAAGTGGAACATTGAAAACGCCACTAAAAATAATAAACATTTCAATCAATGAGTTATTTTAATGTAAGGGTTTACGGTTTATTAATTGATCCGGATAAAGGACTGTTAATTAGCGATGAACAAGCTGAGGGTAGAAACTTCAGTAAGTTCCCGGGCGGCGGTTTAGAGTTGGGCGAAGGCCTGCGTGACGCCTTGAAAAGGGAATTTATGGAAGAATGTGAAATGGAAATAGAGGTGCTCCAACATTTTTATACGACAGATTTTTACGAGAAATCCTCTTTCAACGAAAGCCAGGTGATCAGCATCTATTACTTTGTGAAAGCGCTGCGACCATTGGAGCTCCAGATGGAGACTGAGACCTTTAACTTCCGCGGTGATAGTAAACAATCGTTTCGCTGGATGCCCTTAAAGGACCTTAAAGCCAGCGATGTGACCTTTAAAACCGATCAGACGGTAGTGGAGTTACTGCAGAAAGAAATAGATCTTTAAAGCGCCAGAACGCTATTTGGCGTAATGGCAAAAACCCGGTCGCCCTGTAATGGTTTAATCATCGATAACCCTGTAAATTTACTAAAGGCAGGTAAAATAGCATAGTCTTTGCCGAAGTAAAAACAAGGGAAGCGGAGGTGTTGCCTGGCACGCCCAAAAACAGTGATGCCTGGGTGGATGTGCCCTGATAAACAGTAATATTCATCATTCAATTTGGGCTGCTCATGGATGAAACGGAAGGGGTAGAGCAGCACTTCTTTTTCAGCAACCAGGAGATTTAATTGCGCATAATCAGCAGCCTTCAGTGCATCGTGGTTACCCTTAATCAGGCGTACTTTTAAATCGGGATACTTTGCCCTCCACTGTGCAAACTGTTGCACATCTTCATTCATGTAATTGTGGAACATGTCGCCTGTAATCAGCAGTTCTTCAGGATTATATGTTTCAATTAATAAGCTTAAAGTATGTATGTCTGCCAACCCTGGTCCACTAGGCACCTGGATGCCTGATTTCCTGAAAAAAGCCGTTTTGCCAATGTGAAGGTCACTGATGATCAGCATGTTTTTAGCCTTCCAGTAGATGGCTTTTTCTTTGCACAGCAACAATTCTTCTCCTCTACACTTGATGGTCATTTTTTCTTCTTGGTTTCTTTTCTGCCTCGGCAGTCATTCGTTGTATCCTTTGTCCTAACTCTTCTGTACTCATGTTTTCGCGCAGGCTGTCTACCTTGATTGGAAAACAAAGCGGGGTATAACTATCCGTTCTCACCACAATGAGCTTGCTCTGCTGTACGCGGTTCAATGCCGCGGCTAAACGCGGTTCTTCAATCTGCTGGTAAAAAGCCTCATCATAAGCCTGTCGCAATAATAGGTTATGTTGGTCATAATCACTAAAGACATTGAAAAATAAACCTGCAGAAGATTGCAAATGTTTGTTTGCGGTGTATTTACCTGGGTAGCCCTGAAATACCAGTCCGGAAATACAAGCGATGTCCCTAAATTTTCTTCTGGCCATTTCTGTGGCATTAATACTGGCCACAATATCTTCAGCAAGGTTTTCAGGACTAAAAAGTTCTTTCAACTGCTCTTCAATGATGGGTATCGGCTGCTCACTAAGCAGCTCAAAGCCATAATCGTTCATGGCAATGGAAAAGCTGATGGGTGTTTTACGCCCAATGCGATAGGCAATCAAGGCTGCCATCACTTCATGCACCAGCCGGCCTTCAAAAGGATAGGCAAAAAGGTGATAACCATCGCGGGTATTGATCAGTTCAATTAAAAACTCATCATCGCGGGGTACATGAGATACCTTTGCCTGTCGCTCAAACAAAGGCAGAATGATCTTCAACTCCTCGTCTTCATGACTTTTATAAAGCGTTTCATTGTATTTTTTACGGAGGATGGTGCCCAGGTTGGCCGACAAAGAAATTCTGCCACCCAGCCAGCTTGGGGTAATGGCACTCTTCATTTTGCTTTTGCGTACGAGCACCATCATATCCTTGACCATTACAAATTCAAGGATCCTCCCTGCCAGGGTAAAGCTATTACCGGGTTTAATTTTAGAGATGAAAGATTCTTCGATCATGCCTATAAAACCACCGGTCATGAATTTCACTTTCAGCATGGCATCGCTGACAATAGTGCCAATGTGGAGCCTATGGCGCAAAGCAATCTGACGACTTTCCACCTTATGTAAGCCATCAATTAATACTACTTTACTGAATTCATTATAAGCGGTTAAGCTATCGCCACCTGTAGTGATAAATTGCATGATCCACTGCCACTCTGATAGCAGGATTTCCCTGAAGCAATGCGTTTCTCTGACCTCCTGATAAATGGTTTGTTCATCAAAACCATCGCCCACGGCAAGGGTAACCAAGTATTGAACCAGGGTGTCAAATGCCATCACTACGGGTTCTCTGCTTTCAATATTCTGGGTTTTTGCCGCTTCTTTAATGGCTGCAGCTTCCACCAGTTCGAGCGCATGTGTGGGCAAAAAATAGATGACAGAGGTTTCGAAAGGAGAGTGACCACTGCGACCTGCACGTTGCAAAAAACGGGCGACACCTTTTGGAGAGCCTATTTGAACAACCGTATCGACGGGTTTAAAATCTACACCCAGGTCAAGGGAGGAAGTGCTGATGACGGCTTTCAGCAGACCGGCATGCAGCGAATCTTCAATCCAGTTTCTCAATTCCTGATCTATAGAGCCATGATGAATGGCAATTAAGCCTGCCAGACTTTCGTCGAGATTTAATAAATTCTGGTACCAGAGTTCCGCCTGACTACGGGTATTGGTAAATATTAAAGTTGTTCTGCTTTTGTGGATTACCGGCAGCAGCTTATGGGCCAGTTTATGGCCTAAATGCCCTGCCCATGGCAACAGGTCAATATGATCGGGCAGGATGGACCTGATGTCGATTTTCTTTTCTATATCTGCTTTAATGGTGGTTTTTAAAACCTCCGGATAAGGCACCAACACATCCAGTGCTTGCTCCATATTGCCGATGGTAGCAGAAATACCCCAAATGCGAAGCAGACGCTCAGGATGCCTGATTTTGAGTAATCCCCTGATTCTGGAGATGGCCAGCTCGGTTTGCACGCCTCTTTTGCTACCCAGCAATTCATGCCATTCATCAACGACGATGGCCCTTAAATGGTCGAAATTTGAGGTGGTACCTTTTTGTGCCAACAGCAGGTGGATACTTTCTGGCGTAATGATGAGCACCTCTGGCATTTGCTTTTTCTGCTTCAGCTTGTCGGCTGCAGTGGTGTCGCCATTGCGAACGCCCACCTGCCAATCCAGTTCCAGCTCCAAACAGACCTCCCGCATAGCCCTGGCCAAATCTTTGGCAAGGGACCTTAATGGAGTGATCCAGATGAGCTTTAAGCCTGTTTTCCTCTTCCCGGGGGACTTTAGTTTGGCATGGTCGGCTTTCTCATTCAGTTCTTCAATAACGGCAGCGAGGAAGAGGGAAAAGGTTTTTCCAAAACCCGTAGGGGCGTTCACTATACCACAATAGCCCTCGGCATAATATTGCCATGCTTCTGTTTGAAATTGAAAGGGCTTTTTCTTGCTCGTCTTCAGCCATTTCATCACCTGTTTGTAGCCTGTACTTTTTTCGATGCTCATTTTAGTGTTCTAAAGTAGAATGCAGCAGCTGCCGTAAATCTTCCAGTGTATTTATTTCCGCTGCTTTTTTGTCTTTGCGCCACCTCGCTATTCTTGGAAAACGTAAGGCCAGTCCGGCTTTATGCCTTTTACTTTCGGCAATGCCCTCAAAGGCAATTTCAAAAACCAGCTCCGGTTTTACCGTTCGCACGGGACCAAATTTCTCTATGGCGTTTTTCTTGACAAAGGCATCTACCTCTTTAATTTCTTTATCTGTTAAACCTGAATAGGCTTTGGCTATGGTGATTAAGGCTTCGCCATCTCTGACAGCAAATGTATAATCGGTAAAAAAATTAGCCCTTCTTCCATTTCCCTTTTGGGCATAAATCATCACCGTATCTACTGTATATGGGTTGATTTTCCACTTCCACCAGTCGCCTCTTTTTCTGCCAGTATGGTATTGGGAGCTTAGCTTTTTTAACATCAAACCTTCACTGTTGTTTTCCCTTGCCAGCTGGCGGGTATCTGCAAGTTCTTCCCAGGTATTGCAATTGATAACTGGCGAAAGCAGCACGATGTCGTTGTTGTTTAAGGCGCTCAGCGTTTTCTCCAATAAAACCCTGCGCTGTTCCAGGCTTTCCTGGCGTAAATCCTGACCTCCATATTCCAGGATGTCGTAGGTGTAAAATCCTATTGGCGCATCGTTCAACTGGAGTTTGTTAATGGTCTTGCGGTTGAGCCTTTGCTGCAGGATGCTAAATGCCTGTACTTTTCCTTCCTTGATGGAGAGGATTTCACCATCGAGTACGGTGCCATCTGGCAGCGCCTCCTTTAAAAAGTGAAGCTCAGGAAATTGATCTGTGACCAGCTCTTCGCCCCGCGACCAAATGAATAGCTCGCCGTTGCGTTTCACAATTTGTCCGCGGATACCATCCCATTTCCACTCTGCCTGCCATTCTTTGATATCGCCCAAACTTTCTGTAGGTGTTTCAAGGGCATAGGCCAGGCAAAATGGGTAAGGCCAGGAATTGTCGGTGTTGACATGTAAACCTTCAATCAGTTCTGCATAGGTAATTTCATCGGGCTGCCACTTGCCCATAATGCTGTGCATGATTCTGTTGCTGTCGGTATCGCTTTGTTTGGCCAAAGCATTGACCAGCATTTTGTGCGACACGCCGATCCTGAAGTTTCCCGATATCAATTTATTAAAAATAAAGCGTTGTCCGATACTTAAACTATTCCAGCTTTCTAAAATAAACGCTTTTTTCTCCTCATCAGTCTTTCCGTTTAGATTTTTGAGCGCATTGATCCACTGGTGTAATTTAAGGTCTGTTTCTTTCTCTGGCGGAGGTAGAATTAGTGCAATGGTTTCACTTAAATCGCCCACGCTATGGTAGCTTTCTGAAAACAGCCATTCAGGAACCTCGCTTTTTTCGATGGCCCATTGCTTAATTAAGGCTGTGCTGACCGGTCGCTTTGGGCGTTTTCCGGTAAACATGGCAATGACGTAAGGTTTATCCTGCTCGTCTGCGGTGCTAAAATAAGCAACAAGCGCAGCGATTTTATCGTTGGTCTTGTTGCTCATCTCCAGCTGTTGTATAAGTTCTGTAAAACGTTTCAAATTACCCTTTCTCGGTTAATATTTCTGTTTCTTCTTCTTCCTCGATACCATATTGTGTTTTTACCTCTGCCGCCTGGATGCCAATTTCATTAAGGTACCGGGAGAAGGTGGCTGTAAAGCCATGGGTTACAAAAACCTGCTCTGCTGTAGTGGCTTTTATGGCATCAAGTAATCCCGGCCAATCGGCATGATCACTGAGGGCAAAGCCAGCATCGGCACTTTTCCATCTTCTGCCTGCCCTTACCTGCATCCAGCCTGAGCAAATTCCTGTTGCCGCTTGTTGCAGGGTTTTTATCCACCTGCCTTCTGCCAAAGCGGGGGGGACAATGAGAATGCCTTTTTGGAGTTCCTCTTTTTTGAGCTCAGGAGTGATTCTGATGGTTTCTGGCAAGTCTACACCTGCATTGATAAATCTTTCATTGAGGTTGGCAATGGCATTGTGTACATAGATATTACCAAAGCCATCGAGGTTTTTAATAAGCCTTTGTGCTTTACCTAAACTATAGGCCACCAATACGGTTGTTTTTCCTTTATCAAGGTTATCAGCAGCCCAGTTGCGAATGTCGTCAAAGATCTCCTCCTGTGGCCGCCACTTGTAAATAGGCAGTCCGAAGGTAGATTCAGATACGAAAGTATGGCATTTTACAGGCTCAAATTCCGTGCTGATGCCATCGTATTCCACCTTATAATCGCCGGATACTACACAAATCTCCCCTTTATATTCCAGCCTCACCTGTGCAGAGCCAATAACATGTCCTGCAGGATGAAGGCTTACTTTTACACCATTTATCGTCCGTGGCTCCTTATAGGCCAGGGTTTCAATCTTTACATCTCCCAGTCGTTGCTCCAATATGGGCTTGCTCAGTGTATGACATAGATAACATTCATTGCCCCATTTTGAATGGTCAGCATGCCCATGGGTGATGACCGCAAATGGGACAGGTTTCCATGGATCTATGTAGAAATCACCTTGTATGCAGTAAATACCTTTATCTGTAAATTTAATTAATGCCATTAACTGATAAACAATAAAGGGCTGTTAAAAGTTCCATTTCATAGATATTAATTACCACAGGTCAATGCCAGTCGTTTTATTCGGCAGTACATTTGTATATAAATAAAATATTATGGCACAATCGATTTTACACAAAGCCGGTACTCGTGGTCGTGCTGACCATGGCTGGTTAAAAAGCTACCACACTTTTAGTTTCGCCAATTATTTCAATCCTGAACGGGTGCAGTTTGGTGCTTTGCGCGTTTTAAATGATGACCAGGTTGCAGCGGGAATGGGTTTTGGTGAACATCCGCACAAAGACATGGAAATTGTGTCTATAGCGTTGGAAGGTGCCTTGCAGCATGAAGACAGCATGGGTAACGTAGCAGTGATCAAACCGGGAGAAATCCAGGTAATGAGTGCCGGAACAGGTATTTCTCATAAAGAATACAACAAAGATAAAGACCAGTTGGTAAAGTTTTTGCAGATCTGGATCTTACCGAATCAAAAAAATGTAGAACCTCGCTATGATCAGATCAACATTGAAAGGCCTGAAAAAGTAAATCAACTGGTACAGATTTTATCTCCTGATCCAAGTGATGAAGGGGTGTGGATTCACCAGGATGCCTGGTTCCATTTAGGGAAATTTGACCAGGATACAGAATTGGCCTATCAGGTGAAAATGCCCGGTAATGGCGTTTATTTCTTTGTGTTAAAGGGCAATGTTACTGTAAATGAACAGCCTTTAGAAGATCGTGATGGCTATGGTGTTTGGGATACGGAAAGCATAGCTATTAAAGCTACAGCAGGTACTGAATTGCTTTTAATGGAAGTTCCAATGGACTAATTGCTTTTATACCCTATACATTTAATTCATAAAAATGCCCCCAGTATCGTTTGAATTTTGGGGGCATTTGATTTAAAACTGTGTTTGATGTTTTTTACTTTCCTCCCGGAGGACAATTGTCATGCAGGAATTTGGTAAAGGTTAAAGCGAGATGTTCACTGGTGCCTTCGCCTTCATAAATGCCGTGTGTACGGTTAGGGTAGGCCATCAATTGAAAAACTTTTCTGCTTTTTACCAGTTCATTGATCAGCATTTCTGCATTCTGGTAGTGTACATTATCGTCTCCTGTACCATGGATGTATAACAAGTTGCCTTTTAAATTGTGCGCATAATTAATAGGGGAGCCTAGTTTATAAGCTTCCTGGCTTTTTAAGGGCGAACCCATATAGCGCTCCTGGTAAATATTGTCATAGGTAAGTTGATTAGCTACTGCCGCAATGGCTATACCTGTTTTATAAATCTCCGGATATTGAAACATAAGGTTCAATGTTGACGAACCGCCACCACTCCAACCCCACACGGCAACTCTGTCTTTATCTACAAAAGACCATTCAAGAATTTTCTTTGCTGCCATGGCCTGATCTCTGATGTTGAGCCTGCCGATGTTCTGAAAAATGCTTTTGCGCCATTCTCTACCTTTGGGAGCAGGGGCACCACGGTTCTCCAGGGAGATATAGATATAACCATCTTTGGCCATATTGCCTGCGTAAACACTACTTTGATCTACACCATAAGTGTCCGTAACAGTTTGCGATGCAGGTTCACCATAGACATAAAATACAACAGGGTATTTTTTAGTCTGGTCAAAGTTATCTGGTTTTTTCATCCATCCATCCATTTCTACGCCATCTTCAGTCGTAATTTTAAAGAATTCTACTTTATTTTTAACAGCAGGAACTTTCGCTAGCTGATTGGTAAGGCTGCCCTCCATTGTTAATGGGTTGTTGGTGCTCAAATTCATCCATTCAGACAAAGGCCTTATGTTTGCACTCTGGTAGCGATGATAAGCATATAGACCATCAGGGGAGATGTCATAACTGTGTGTGCCCGGCATAACTGCAGAGGTTACCATTTCTAGTTTTCCTTTGCCATCGAGCTTAGTTTTGTACAGGTATTTCTGTGTAGCATTGTATGGCGAAGCAATGAAATAGAAGGTATTGTTTTTCTCGTCCACCAGGCTGCTTTTGATCACATCGTATGGCCCTTTTGTAATTAACGTTTGTTTTTTACCGTCAACATTCATGCGGTAGTAATGTTTCCATCCGTCTTTTTCACTTTGCCAGATGAATTCTTTATTGTCATTGATCCATGTCCATGGTTCTGCGGCATCAATCCATGCTTTATCAGTTTCGCTGTAAATGTTTTTAACCGTTGCTGTTTTGGTTTCCACCACAAAGATCTTGCTTACATTTTGTTCCCTGTTCAGTTGTTGCAAAATGATCGAACTGCTGTTAGGTACCCAGTCCATGCGGGGAATGTAATTTTGTATAGCATCACCGGGAACAGGCATCCAGGTGGTTTTTGCTGTATTGATGTCTACTATACCTATTTTACAGGCTGATGGGTTCTGACCAACTTTAGGGTATTCTACCGGAATGGTGTAAGGATAGATAGAATCGGTGTTATTGATCATCAGGAAATTTTTAATCTTAGTGGCATCTAATTGCCAATAGGCGATGCTGCTGCCATCAGGGCTCCACCTGAAACCGTCTCTGCAATCAAACTCCTCTTCATAAACCCAGTCGAAAGTTCCATTGATCAAACGGTCAGTACCATCGGTAGTCAGTGTTTTTACAGCACCTGTGGCAACATCTTCCACATAAAGGTTGTGTTTGCTCACATAAGCCACTTTGCTGCCATCTGGAGAGAATTTTGCAAACATCAGCGATGATGCTGGTCTGTCTTTGCCAATTTGTTTCACCTGGTTAGTGGCTAAATCCGTCACATAATAGTCGCCACGGGTATTGTAGCGCCACACTTTTTTGGTATTGGTAAACAGCAAAACCTTTTTGCCATCATCAGAAAGCTGGAAATCACTGATGCTGGTGGCTCTGAGTCCTGGGGCATTCATTAAGGTGTTCGGAACAATTACCTTGCGTTCATTTTTAGGCAGCGTCACGGCAGTGATTCCACCATCAGCAATTTGATAGTAAGCATGTCCTTCTTTTGCCCAATTGAGCTGGCCGCCCTGCTGTGCCTGGCTACTGCTGAAACAAAAAAGTAAGGCTGCTACAATAGCGAAAGGATAACTGATGAATTTTAGTTTCATGGTCGTAATTCTATAAATTGCTGATAAACATTTTGTAGGTATGCTTTCCCTTGTCCAAGGGTTTCTTCGGTTTGTGCGGCATTGCCTTTGTTTTGTTCATACAGCATTCTTTTGCCTGTATTGTCAAAGGAAACGGCCTGTGTGTTGGTAACGAAACCGAGTCCATTATCCCAACTAAAAAAAGCGAATTGTTTGGTGTAAGGGTTTAAAAGGTTTTTGCTCCAGATAAACTGTGTGGCATCCATGTCTAACTGTTTCATAAGGGTTGCAGCAAGGTCAATCTGACTGCCGATACGACCTTCAATTTTGCCCCTGTATTTTGGTTTAATCACCTCTCCATAAAACATTAAGGGAATATGGTAACGTTGTGGCATATATACTTCATTGGTCATGTTAGGTAAAAGGTGACCATGGTCGGCGATGAAAATAAACAATGTATTCTTATACCACGCTTTACTTTTTGCTTTCTCCAGAAAGTCATTGATACAGGAATCTGTATAATAGGCCGTGCTTTTAAAGCTTTCTGCATTGGTGGCTGAACCAAACTTATAAGCACCAGGAACTTCAAAGGGCTCATGGTTAGTCAAGGTCAGGGTGGTTGTGAAGAAAGGTTCTTTGGTTTTGTTCAGCTCTTCAAGTTGTCTGTTGAGCAAAACACCATCGTATGCTCCCCATTTGGAGTTCATCTCACTATCTTTAAACTTGCCTTTGTCGATCAATTTCTCATAGCCATGCATCAGGATGAAAGCTTTGTAGTTGTCAAACTCTGATTGTCCGCCGTAGAAGAAAGAGGTGGCATAACCATTTTTCTGAAACTCCTGAGATATGGCTGGAATCTGCTGCATTTTATTGGTAAACTTCACCATATTTCCTGCCGCTAAACTAGGGTAGCCTGCAAGGGTGCCCAGTAAACCTTTATCAGTACGGTTTCCGGTGGAATAAATTTTACTGAATAAAACACCTTGTTTGGCAAGACTGTCAAATTTAGGCGTAATGCCATCAGCGTTACCAATAGATTTGGTGAGGTCTGCAGTAAAACTTTCCATCAGCAAGAGTACCACATTAGGCCTGTTGGTGGTCAGAATGCGTTCCGTGGTATCTTTAGTTAATGCATAAAGTTCTTTCACCACTGCTGTTGCCTCATCTTTGCTGTAATAAAGGTATTTATTTTTGCTGGCTTTTCCAGAAGAGAATGCACTTTCAAAAATGTTCCATTCTGTATTTACTGCAGCATGGTTTAAAATCAGCTCATCAGAGAAATAGGCAGAACTTTGGTTCATGGTAGAAACACCTAAACCACCCCTGATGCACAGGAAGTTGATGCCCAGCAATAAAACTGCAACGATGATTTTTGCCCATATGGGTATAGTTACAAAAGTAAGCCTAGGGAGCAATAATAGCCTTTGCAGGAGTAAACCGCAGACAAGCAGTACCGAAATAATGATGATTGTTGGCAATAGGGGTGATGATGCCCCTGAAGCTATAGATTCTGAAGGGGAGGTGAAAGCAAAACTCAGCGCTTTAAAGTTGAGTTTTGTTCCCCATTCCCGGTAAATGTTAAAATTAATGGCAGAAATGATGGTGAATACAACAACAAGGATTGTGTTGTACACTTTAATCCATTTGAGGTGCACTGTTTCCCGGCGGGTAAAAAACCAAAAAAGGTAACCAAACAAAGGGGCTACACTAAGGTAGCCCACCATTGATAAATCTATAGGGATGGCATTGTGAAACGTTGCCAAAACGGTACTTAGAGGTATTTCTTTTAATTTTTGGTAGTAAAGCGCCAAAAATAAAGCACGGTCAATAAAGAAGAAAATTAACCAGTAGAGGTAAAATCGTATAAAAAAACTTAGACTTTTAAACATTAAAATTAACCCCCGCCTCTTAATGCTTCTAATTGAGCCATCGTCATGACATCATAACCAGTCGGCACATCCAATGTAAAAGGACCTACATTTTTTTCTGTAATGCTTTTGATGGTCAGGATCGTTTTGATGTTATTTTGGCTTAAGCTGAATTTGATAGGTGTGCCTTTAAGACCTTTAAATTCACTATTGGTTGCCCCAGGAGTTAATTCAACATCTTTGGTTGCCCATAACTCATAAGCATTGCCATTGTTGTCAGTGTAGGTATATTTCTCTGTATTAAAACCTGAAATCGTTTCTTTTACACCTGTAGCTTTAAAATCACTGTATTTAATGCCACCAGATTCTTTGTCAAGGTCCTCTTTAGTCATTTTAGTAGCTATTTGTTTTTGGGCCATTGGTACTTTAATCAATAACAGGGCATTGTTGAGGCTGCCGTCTTTAATGATGGTAATTATTGCAGGTCCCATATCCATGGCTAAACGGGAAATGTTTCCATTGAACTCCAGTATATTTTCTGTGGGAAGGTTAGAAACATCTATAGTGGACTTCTGCTCTTCACTTAGGTTATACGCTACGCCATAAGTGATTACACCCTGGCTAATTTTTTTCTGTGCATGCGCATAGATGGCTGTGCATACTAATAACAGCGATAATACGCCCGTTTTGATCGATTTAAACATATTGATTTATTTAGTTATTACCAGTTTAATTTTTGTTTGTTCAGAAAGGAGGTGATGCCTTTTTTGAAATCTTCACTTTCTCTTACTTCTGCATTTATTTTTACGGCCAGGTCAAGACTTTCCAATAATCCAGGGTTTGTTGTACGTCCAATCAATTGCTTGGTTACCTTTAAAGCATTGGCTGAGGTGGTATTGCACAAATTTAAAGCAAAATTCCTTGTTGTAAGATCAATATCTTCTTTATTTGTTACGAAATTAATCAATCCATAAGCCAGGGCTTTCTCTGCACTGAAGAGATCGCCTGTCAAAAGTATTTGCTTAGCGATAGTTTCACTGGTCTTGCGCATTAAAAAGCAGGATACAATGGCTGGCACAAAGCCCAGTTTGACTTCTGTATAGCCATATTGTGCCTCAGGCACGGAAAAGATGAAATCACAAACTGTTGCTAATCCGCAACCTCCGGCAATAGCATGGCCCTCTACCTGTGCAATGATAACTTTCGGGCAAAAGTATATGGTGGTAAACAGGTTTTTAAGGTTGTTTGAATCAGCCACGTTCTCTTCAAAGGTATAATGCTGCAATTGCTGTAGATAAGCAAGATCTGCACCGGCGCTGAAAGTATTGCCATTGGCTTTAAGAATGATTATTTTCACCTCTGGCGCAGCTGCGGCCATGGTTAATTTTTCTGTAAGTAAGGCTACTAGCTCCGGATTTAAAGCATTCCGCTTTTCTGGCCTGTTCAGGGTGATCGTCGCAATGCGGTCGGTAACCGCATATAAAACCAATGGTTCTGTCATACCGTTTTTTATAGATAATAAGGTTACCAAAGATGCTGTATTTTCTTTAAATGCAAAGTCACATTTTCAATTTGCAGCGCTTTAACGCGGTGTTGATCTAAACAGGGCTTAATCGAGTATTGAAAGGTCTTACTATTGACATCCAAATCTGTAAAAAGGAACGCTTTAGTCGATTGGATATAAACGGCAGCCTTGTTTTTACGCAGTTTAAAGACAATCACTTTTTGTTGCTCCTGTGCCTGCAATTCATGAAATGTTGAACTCGTTTGCAGCAGCAAGAAACTCAATAAGGCGAGGAAGAGCATTTCTTTGCGTTTGCTGTTGAAGGCCCATACGATGAAAATTAAGCTGGCGGTCATTAACAGCAATTCTGTCTTGTTCCACCAAATGGCAGAAAAAGTGGAGAAGGGTAAATCAGCAATGTATTTAAGTCCCTTATTGGTAAAGGTAATTACTCCCTGTAAGATTGGTGCAAGAAAATAAAGCTTGAACAGCAGCAAGCTTAAGCCAAGGTACATCATTAAGGCTGCGGGAAGCATGATAAAAAGGTTGCTCACCAAAAAATATACCGGAAACTGGTGGAAATAATAAACACTTAAGGGGAAGGTAGCGAGCTGTGCCGCTAATGATAAAGCCAGCAATTTCCATAACTGGTCTGCCCACCAGAACTTAAAATAGAGCAATTGATAAAAGATGGGTTGAAGATAAATCAAGCCGAAAACAGCAAGATAGCTGAGTTGAAAACCTACGTCAAAAAGCAGGGAAGGTTGGCCTACCAATAACACAAATGCAGAGAAGGCCAATATATTATAGCTGTTACTGTGCTGTTGTGCGGCTTTGGCCACAATAAAAGTACTCAGCATGATTGCAGAACGTAATACAGATGGCGAAAAGCCAGTGAGCAGCGCATAAAACCAAATCAGACAAATGATCAGCACTGCTTTCATAATTTTTAAACTTTTGCGACGGTCCATGAATCCAAGCATCCAGTTGAGCACCACGTAAATAATGCCTACATGCATCCCTGAAACGGAAAGTGCATGGATAGTGCCGGTTTTGGAATAAGCTGACCAGGTTTCCTGGCTCAGGTCTGCACGGTAACCTAAAATCAGGGTGGAAGCCACTGAAAAAGCTTCTTGGTCAGGCAGGAGTTTCTCGAGAATCCTAATTTGACGCTCCCTTAAAGCAAAGGCAAAGGCCAGAATAGCGTTCCCCTGTTGTGGTTTGATTAAGGTCGCATATTGCTGATCGAGGTAAACCTGGTGATGGATGTTTTGTAAAGCCAGCCATCCCTTGAAGTCAAATTCTGATGGGTTTTGAGGTTCTTCAATTTCGGTATAATTTGCCGGAAGCATGAGCTGGTCGCCATACTTAAAAATCTTAGGTGTTTTTCTGTAAGCATGTAAAGTAACCAGCACCCTTCCCTGGTAAGGAATGCCTCTATTGTTTTGGTAACCATAAATAACCTTCGCTTTAAAGCGCAGCTGTGAGGCCTTCCACTGCGGACTTTCTTCCAGCATGATGATCAGCTTATCCAGCTTTTTATAGGCAAAATAATCAGGTTGAAGCCTCGCTTGATGGAATAAAAAAAGCGAGCCTCCTACGCAAAAAGTAAGCAGGTAACTGAGACTGGCGGTAAGAATCTTATGCCTGTAAGTGCGGAATTTTTTGTAACCCAGGTTCTGTAGGAGCAGGTAAGAAAACAACAAAATTGACACTGTAGTAAAAAAATAAAACAGTGTTAAGGAAGAGAATTGATAAGCCGTAAAAATACCGGTCATCAGAAATAACATCAAGTTGACATAAATGGTCTCGGCTCTTGCGTTCAATGCATTAATATTTTATGTTCAATGTTTTAAAATTGATACCTTAACTGCAACTTCACCTCAGATTTTCGGTTTCCCTGTATCTCATCAAGGCCGGAACCCACTGTTTCCTGATCCTGATAAAGAAATAAAGCATAGCGTGTCCATACCTCCATATGCCTGAGTATTTTGTATTTTATGTTCAGAAAAGTTCGGGCACCTTTGCCATTGTACATGCCGAAACTGAAGCCATAAAGTACATCATCTTCATAGGCATAGACCCGGCTGTTATAAGATTCTGTATTGAAATAAGCCAGTCGGATGTTTGCCGATAGGCGCGAAGAAAGAGGCGCATAATCAATGTCCTGGTAAACAAGGTAGCCACTTTCTGTTGCGGCTTCGCCCTTATGATAACGACAAAGCTCTACACGGTTTTGGAAGCTGAATTTGCGGTTGAGTCGCCAGTTGACTTCTACTCTGTAATTTTGCTTAGACACCTCATCAAGGTATTTCTCCTTTACATCAACATCCGTATTCTGCTGGTTCTCCTTTGTTTTATACCTTGCCAGGGCGCTAAAGGTTTTTGAGGGTTTATACATCAATTGTGTCATCACCTCAAACCCATCAGATGGTGCGTTAATTCTGTATTTTAACCATGGGAAACGAAAGATATCGGCATAGATTGAGCTTGTCCATTTGCGCCCAGGGGCATAATTTAAACCTGCATACCAGCCTTTTTCATTCGTAGCATCGGAGTTTTCGCCCATCGCCTGGCTAAAGAAATTATGGTAATTTATATCATAATGCCTGTTCACTAATACCGCGGAGAGCTTTGGCGAAATACTGGCCATGGCACCATTTAGAAGGGCCATACCTCCATTTAAGCTTTTCGCTCCTTCACCAAAGAGGTAAATATTAAAAAGTGTATAATTATAATGCAGGCCTATATTGCTCAGTTCTTTACCGGTAAAATTGTAAGCATTATAAGCTTGGTTTCCAGTAACAAAGCTGTCGTCATATCGTGATTGGTAGCCCACTACACCTGCCGATAAGTTATCACTTAGGTATTGCAGGGCAGCACCGTAAACCAGTTGTTCCAGGCTCTTTTCGTTTTTAAGTTCCGTTTTAGTGCGGTGTAACCCGCTGGTACTGATGTTAACCTGGGTAAATATGCCGGAATCATTTTCCGTCTGACTGGCATCCAATTTCCGATAAGAAAGGAAAGGTGTAAAATTCAGTTTCTGAGTGATGGCAAGGGTGGCCGCTACGCCCCTGAAGAAGGAAGCTTCGTTAGAAGAGGTATAAGTCTTTAAGCCGATGTCATTTTTAGCTACGCCAGCAACATCAGGACCTTTGCCAAAAGAAAAACCCGACCATAAGGTCAGTCCCTGACCAAATTGCAAGCTGTAATCACCTAAAATAAGCTTAGATATTTTACCGATTTTGTAAAGGCCTAAACTGAAGGAGTTAAAGTCGAGACCATATTTATGATCACCAGCCAACAGTTGTTCACCTGCATCTTTTTTTAAGACGGCAGAGAAGCTAAATAACTGGTCGTAACGGAAACGATATTTGAGAAGCAGCTTCTCCTGACTGCCTAAATACCTGCTGCCCGGTAATTCCTGGTAGCCTTTCTGTGGTTCTACGGTTTGTGCAAAGCGCATGAGCACCTCACTGTTACCTTTATGCAGCATATTTTTAAAACCGAGGTTTGAATAACCCGAGGGGATACTGAGGGTCACAAAAGGAAGAATGTTCTGGATGGTTTGCACATCAAAAGCCGCGATGGATTGCAGCTCCATCAAATCTATTAGTTTCCCATTGCTGGAGATGTGGCTAAAAAAGTTGCTGATTTGTAAGGGTGATAAAATCACCAGGCGTTTCAGCTCCTCAACAGAAGTCTTATTTAAGTTAATGGGATGATCTGCAAAGTATTGCAATTGCTCTGTTAACTCCGAAAGATCGAAGTCATCAGGCAAATCAGCAGCTAAACGCTCCACAATATCTTTGATCAGCTCCCGTTGCTGTGCAAAGAGGCGAAGGTGGAAACTTGAAAGCAGAAAAAACAGGAAAAGTGTTCGCCAAAGTATGCAGGCAGGTTTTGTCATTTCGAGAGGGTCTTGGTCTCAAAACAACACTATTTTTAATCTAATAAAAAATCAATTTTCAATTATATTTCATCATTTAATTTCAACAAGAAGTCCTTCAGTTTCTCCAAAGAATCGATGATCTTTTGGTTCTCTTTCATTTCACCACTGTTGTTTTTTAAATGCTCTTTAGCACCTTTTAAAGTGAAACCCTTGTCATCAACTAAATGAAAAATGATCTTCAAATTTTCTACATCAGCAGGGGTAAATAAACGGTTACCTTTCTTGTTTTTCTTTGGTTGCAATACGTCAAATTCCTTCTCATAAAACCTGATCTGTGAGGCGTTAACGCCAAACATTTCAGTTACTTCACCCATACTGTAATACATTTTATTAATTTCTCTTTCCTTGTATGGCATAATTTATAGTTGATTATTAGCTGTTTATGGCATTTATTTAAAGTATTCAAATGTAAAAGGATTTTAGTAGAATACCGCAATAAAGTTTTAATTTTGTTGGATAATAATAGAAGGATGACCGCAAAAGAAATTAGAAGTGCTTATTTACAATTTTTTGAATCTAAGCAGCATCATATTGTTCCCTCCGCACCAATTGTTGTAAAAAACGATCCAACGCTGATGTTCACCAATGCAGGGATGAACCAGTTTAAAGATTTATTTTTAGGTGAGGCCCCCATTAAATATAACCGTGTTACTGACACACAACGTTGTTTGCGCGTTTCAGGAAAACACAACGACTTAGAAGAAGTAGGTATTGATACCTATCACCATACCATGTTTGAAATGCTTGGCAACTGGAGCTTTGGAGATTATTTCAAAAAAGAAGCCATTGCCTGGAGCTGGGAATTGTTAACGGAGGTTTATAAAATCCCTAAAGATAAATTATACGTTTCTGTTTTTGAAGGCGACGAAAAAGAAGGCTTGCCACAGGATACTGAGGCTTATGAAATATGGAAACAATATGTTCCCGAAGACCGCATTATTTTAGGTAATAAAAAGGATAATTTTTGGGAAATGGGCGATACAGGACCTTGTGGTCCCTGCTCTGAAATCCATGTAGACTGTCGCCCTGATCAAGAGCGTGCTACGGTTTCAGGAAAAACCCTTGTCAATGCAGATCACCCACAGGTTATCGAAATTTGGAACAATGTATTTATGCAGTTTAACAGGCAGAAAGACGGTAGTTTACAGCCTCTACCTGCTAAACATGTTGATACAGGAATGGGCTTTGAAAGACTGGTAAGAGTGCTGCAGGAAAAAGCTTCTAACTACGATACAGATGTATTTCAACCGCTTATTCAGTTCATCTCTCAAAAGGCAGGTATTGCTTATGGTGATGATGAGAAAACTGATATCGCTATGCGTGTAATGGCAGACCATATACGGGCAATTTCTTTTGTGATTGCCGACGGACAATTGCCGGCAAACAATAAAGCAGGTTATGTAATCCGCCGAATTTTGCGTCGTGCTGTACGTTATGCTTATACCTTCCTCGACCTTAAAGAACCTTTCTTAAATCAACTGGTGCCTGTATTGGCAGAACAGTTTAAAGGTGTTTTTGATGAACTTGCTGAACAGCAGGACTTCGTACAAAAGGTAGTGCTGGAAGAAGAGGTTTCCTTTTTAAGAACTTTAGCAACGGGCATCCAACGTTTTGAGAACTATACCAAAAAGCAAGGCGAGATCCTGATGTCAGACAATGCCATTGATCCTGATAAATCATTTAACGATCCATGGGTATTTAGTATCCTGAAAGATCAGATGGTTATTTCTGGTGCTTTCGCCTTTGAATTGAATGATACTTATGGTTTTCCTATCGATTTAACCGAATTAATGGCCAGAGAAAAAAACTGGCAGGTTGATATGGAGGAATACAATATTGCCCTGTTAAAGCAGAAAGAACGGTCGCGTGCGGCAACGGCCATTGATACCGGCGACTGGATTGCCGTTAATCCTGATTTAGATACTGAATTTGTAGGTTATGATGATTTTGAAGTTGAAACCCAAATTATTAAATACCGCAAAGTAAACCTTAAAGGTAAAGAGCAGTACCAACTGGTATTGAGTAATACACCTTTTTATGCAGAGAGCGGCGGACAAGTAGGTGATACCGGCAGACTGGAAGACCATAGCCGATTGTTCTTCGTAGAAATTACAGATACTAAAAAAGAGAATGGCCTAACGGTACATTTCACTGATTCCTTGCCTGAAGATTTAGAAGGTGTTTTCTGGGCAGTGATTGATAAAAGACAACGGATCCTTTCTCAAGACAACCACTCTGCAACGCATTTATTGCATGCAGCATTGAAAAGAGTGCTGGGGAGCCATGTTAACCAGAAGGGCTCTTTGGTGAATCCTGATTACCTGCGTTTTGATTTTTCGCACTTCGCAAAAATTACAGATGCAGAGCTGGCAAAAATAGAACACCTGGTGAATGAAAAAATCAGGGAAAACATTCCATTGAAAGAACAACGAGATGTACCCTATGAAATAGCGCTCTCCAGTGGGGTAACTGCTTTATTTGGTGAAAAATATGGTGATTTGGTACGTGTGGTTACTTTC
Organism: Pedobacter sp.; assembly: GCF_045628745.1. Taxonomy (GTDB): domain Bacteria; phylum Bacteroidota; class Bacteroidia; order Sphingobacteriales; family Sphingobacteriaceae; genus Pedobacter. Next base: position 8,227 of record NZ_JAZQPU010000483.1, on the reverse strand, counting down.
GACGATCATTATTCTAAAGAATTGTGTGGTGGCACACATGTGCAGGCAACTGGCCAGATTGGTTACTTTAAAATCATTTCTGAAAGTGCTGTGGCAGCAGGGGTGAGAAGAATTGAAGCCATTACTGCGGATAAAGCAGAGGCTTTTATTGGCGAGCAATATAAAGAACTCAATGAGCTCAAAGCCTTGTTAAAAGGCAATAAAGATTTGAAAGCTGCTGTGACTTCATTGCTTGATGAAAATGCGAAGCTCAAAAAAGAAGCCGAGAAAGCGCTCATTGCCCATGCTACAGACCTTAAACATGAAATTGTACACCATGTTAAAACCATTAACGGCATTAACCTGATTGCAGTGCATATAGATTTACCCCATGTAGATGCGGTGAAGAACTTAGCATTCTCCATTAAAGAGATGGTGGATAACCTGTTTTTAGTCTTTACAACACTTATAGACGATAAACCTGGAATAACCGTGATGCTGTCAGAAAACCTGGTGAGCGGTAAAGGCTTAAATGCTTCTTTAATCGTTAGAGAACTGGCTAAGGAAATTCAGGGTGGTGGCGGCGGACAGCCATTTTATGCTACTGCCGGTGGTAAAAATAAAGAAGGCCTGCCAGCTGTTTTGACAAAAGCAGCAGCGATGGTAAATTAATAATTACAAAGATATAGACACAAAAAAAGCCGCTGATCAATATGACCAGCGGCTTTTTTTATATAAAGTCTATTAATGGCGACCTCTGTTGCCGTTATTTCCATGTCCGTTTCCTCTATCGTTTCCACGGCTATGTCCATTACTTTTGCCGTTGTTACGGTTATGTTTAGGACCTTTTGAATAATGCTTTTCTTGTTTGTAGTATTGCTTGTTAGAACTTCTTTGGTAGCTTATTCTGCTGCGCCCAGGTTGTGGTCTTGAATGACTATAATTGCTCGCATAGCGTGTTCTATAGGTTTGGTGTCTTAAATAAGGACGGTTTCCATTGATCACAACTTTACGTCCACTGTGTAAATTGTAGTTTCTGTGTCTTGATGGTAAACTTTTTCTGTGTACCCAGCTGTTGCCACTCAAATAAATAAACTGGCGGGTAGGCACATAATAATATGATTCTACTTCTGGTAAGTAATAGTAGTCCACGTGGTTATAGCCACTTGGACCCCATGAGGGTTGTGCGCCAATATTTACATTTACGCTAATCTGGGCTTTTGCAGGCATTGCAGACATTGCTGCAAATCCTAATAATGCTAATACAATTAATCTTTTCATAACCTGTTCCATTGTGTGTACACACCTAAAGTCAAAATTGATGCCACAATTAGTTTACACCCTTCAAATTCTTAGGATAGGGGTTTAAGACTATTTTGGTTATATTTGCATTGAACAACACATAATTATATTGTTAGCTTAAAAACAATCAATGAGTACGATTACGGCAACCACAGTTTCTGAATATGAATTGGTATCAGGTTTAGAGATTCACGTACAACTGAATACAAATACAAAAATATTTTCTGCAGACAGTGCTGCTTTTGGAGCTGATCCAAATGAGCATATTTCTCCGGTGTCTCTTGCTTTACCCGGGGCCTTGCCGAAGTTAAACCAGCAGGTAGTGGCTAAAGCTATAAAAATGGGCTTAGCACTTAATTGTACAATCAACCAAACGAATTTTTTCGACAGGAAGAATTACTTCTACGCTGATCTTCCTAAAGGCTATCAGATTACCCAGGATAACCTTCCGATTTGCCAGAATGGTTTTCTTGAAGTCATCTTGAGCAATGGAGAAGTTAAACGCATAGGCATCAACAGGATTCACCTGGAAGAAGATGCTGGTAAAAGCTTGCACGATCAGGATGATAAATATTCATTCGTTGATTTAAACCGTGCTGGTGTTCCATTGATTGAAATTGTAACTGAGCCTGATATCCGCTCTGCTGAAGAAGCCTCGGCATTACTTACTGAAATGCGTAAACGCGTTCGTCACCTTGATGTGAGCGATGGTAACATGGAAGAGGGGAGCCTAAGGTGCGATGCTAACATTTCTATCCGCCCTGTGGGGGCTACAGCATTTGGTACCCGTTGTGAAGTGAAAAACTTAAATTCCATCAGGAATGTGCGACGTGCAATGGATTTTGAATTCAACAGGCAAGTAGAGCTGGTCAATGCAGGCGGACAGGTGGTACAAAGTACCTTGAATTTTGATGCTGATAAAGGCACTACATCGCCTATGCGTAGCAAAGAAATGGCTAATGATTACCGTTATTTTCCTGATCCTGATTTAGCGCCTTTAGTAATTTCTGATGAGTGGCTGAACAAACTGAAAGCAGAAATGCCTGCCTTGCCGAGAGAAATCTCGCAGCAACTGGTTAACGATTATGGGTTTAACCTTACCGAAGCCACCTTGCTTGCCGAAGATGCCGCACTTTTAGCCTATTTCAACGCAGCCCTTACCGCCGTTAAACAACAGAAGAGCCTGCTCAACTGGCTTGTTGGCCCCATCCGTGCTTTATTAAATGAAAGAGAAATACAGATTACAGGTTATGCAGTGAGCCCACAACAGCTTGCCGAAGTGATTAACCTGACAGATGATAAAAAAATTACCCAGCAGGCTGCCTTGCAACAGCTGTTGCCTGCATTAGAACAAGCTCCTGAAACTGATGTGCTTGCCTTGACCAAGACATTGAACCTCCTGATTGAAGATGACAATGATGCCCTTGGTGATTTTGTAGACCAGGTATTGTTGAAATACGAGGCGCAGGTTGCCGCCTATAAAAAAGGTAAAAAAGGGGTGTTAGGCCTTTTTGTAGGTGAGGTGATGAAGATGGCCAAAGGAAAAGCAGATCCGCAGAAGGTGAATGCTTTAGTTCAGGAAAAATTAAGTTAAAGATATGATGAGAAAATTAGCCTATATATTGCTAGCCAGTATTGCTTTTGTAGCATGCAAAGACACAGAGAAATTTGTGATTAACGGGAAGTTTAACCATGCCACTCCGCAAAATAAAGTATACCTGTTTTCCTTAGATAAAGCCAATCCTATTGCGGTAGATTCTACTGTCTTATCTGATAAGGGGGAGTTTAAATTTAACCATGCTTCTGAAGATGTCAACTTCTTTAGGGTTTCTGCGGGCAGCAATGAATACATGATCATTGCTAAAAACGGCGATCAGATTAAGCTGGAGGCAGATCTTACAGATCCTAATATGCAGTACAGTCTTTCTGGTGCTGAGGAAGCTGATAAACTGGAATCGCTGAATGTCACTAAGAACAAGTACATGGCCCGGATCAATGGCATCCAAAAGAAATTTGACGACCTGGTAGCTAAAGCCCCTGATAACCGCGAAAGCATTATGGAAACTTTGCGCCCGGAGTATTCAGCAGAAATAGAAAACCTGAACAAGGAAATCCTGTCCTTTGCACAAAACAACACCAACTCTCTAGCGGGTTTTTATGCCATTAACCTTTTAAATCCTGCAGAATACGAACAGCAGATGGTGGCCTATGCCGATAAGATCAAGAGTAATTTCAATAATAACCCTGCAGTAACAGCGTTCCTGGTAAGAATGGCGCACCTAAAAACCGTTCAGGTAGGGCAAATGGCACCAACTTTCACCGTTAACAGCATTGATGGCACTAAGATCAATCTTGCTGATTTTAAAGGTAAATATGTGTTGTTAGACTTCTGGGCATCGTGGTGCCAGCCTTGCAGACAAGAAAACCCTAACGTAGTCAAAGCCTTCCATACTTATAAAGACAAAAACTTCACAGTATTGGGTATCTCCCTAGATAAAGACCAGGCAGCATGGAAACAAGCCGTTGCAGCAGATCAGTTAGCCTGGGCACATGGCGGCGAACTGATGGATTTTGAAGGTCCTGTCGTTAAACAATACCAGGTAGATGCTATTCCTAGTTCTTTCCTCATTGATCCACAAGGTAAAATAATTGCTAAAAACCTGAGAGGGGAGCAGTTAGCAGATTTTTTACACAAAACCTTAAAATAAACGCTATTTAAAGTTAAGCTGATTGGGTGACTTAACAATTTGGTAACCTGCTTTTAACGTAGTAACGCATTTGATTGACTAATTTCGTAACAAATAATTAAAAGATATGAGTGCTGCCAAACAAAAGATTCTTATTGTTGATGATGAACCTGATATTTTAGAGTTAGTTGAATACAACCTCAAAAAAGAAGGTTACCAGGTTTATGTGGCCAGCAATGGGAAAGACGGTATTGCTGTAGCCCGTAAAGTACATCCTGATTTAATTATCCTGGATATCATGATGCCTGTAATGGATGGAATTGAGGCTTGCCGGTTAATGCGTTCTATCCCCGAGTTTAAAAATACTTTTATGGTGTTTCTAACTGCAAGGAGTGAGGAATACAGTGAAATTGCCGGTTTTAATGTAGGGGCAGACGATTATATTGCCAAACCTATAAAACCAAGGGCATTGGTGAGCAGAATCAACGCTATTCTTCGCAGAAATGTAAGCAACGATGAAGTTTCTGAAAATAAAGTAGAAATAGGCGATCTGGTGATTGACAGGGAAGCTTACCTTGTTTTTCAGGCCGGTAATAAAGTGGTATTGGCCAAAAAGGAATTTGAGTTATTGTATCTATTGGCCTCAAAACCAGGAAAGGTGTACACCCGTGAGTCTATTCTAAAAAATATATGGGAAGATTCTGTCGTGGTTACCAACCGTACTATAGATGTGCATATTCGTAAATTAAGAGAAAAATTGGGCGAGAATTATGTATCTACAGTGAAAGGGGTAGGCTATAAATTCGAACTTTCTTAGTACTTTTGTGATTTAGAAATCTATATCATTGAAATATCCCTCTTTTAAAGACCTTATTTTATTTGAAAACGATGATTATATCGTTGTCAATAAACCCCCCTTCGTAGCTTCTCTTGATGAACGCGGAGGATCTGGCGAAGTAAACATTTTACGCCTGGCCAAACAATACAGTGATGATGCACAGGTTTGTCACCGTTTAGACAAAGAAACCAGTGGTGCCATTCTGATTGCCAAACATCCTGAAGCTTATCGTTCTGCATCTATGCAGTTTGAAAGACGTAAGGTGAGTAAAATCTACCATGCCGTGGTTGATGGTCAGTTTACTTTTAACGACCTTTTTGTTGACCTGCCTATTTTGAATGATGGCAATAAAAATGTAACCATCGACAGGAAAGAGGGTAAACGCGCTGAAACCTTTTTCAACTCTATTAAATTTTACAAACACTATACTTTAGTAGAATGTAAACCTGTAACGGGCAGAATGCACCAGATCAGGATACATTTGGCTACACAAAGGGCTTCCATCTGCGGAGATGATATGTACCGTGGGAAACCTGTTTTCTTATCGGCACTTAAAAAAGGCTACCGCATTGCTAAAGATGCGGAGGAGCAGCCGATCATGAAACGTTTTGCTTTACATGCCCGATTCCTTACCTTTAAAGGAATGGATGACCAGGATATCTTTATTGATGCCCCTTACCCAAAAGATTTTGCAACGCTCATTAAGTTACTTGATAAGTTTGATAGCTAAATAAAAACTATGTACATCCGGTTAGTGAACTATATTGATACTTTGAATCAATACCGTAAAACTAAGATCTCTAACAGAAATTTCCTGGTCATTGCCGCTTTTATAGTGGGTATTCTTGCCGGATGTGCTGCTGCTCTTTTAAAAAGTCTTTGTCACCATATCGAAAGCTTTCTTCAGGAAGGCTTTGAGTGGCATTACAAATATTACTTATATCTCTTTTTCCCCATGATCGGTATTTTATTATCGGTCATGTATACGCGCAGGTTTATCCGCAAAGGGAAATTTGAAACGGGTTTAACACCTGTTTTATATACCATCTCTAAGAAGTCGAGTAAAGTAGAACCCCATAACATCTATTCTCAAATCATCACCTCGGCTTTAACCGTTGGTTTTGGTGGTTCTGTAGGGATTGAATCGCCTATAGTAACCAGTGGCGCTGGCATTGGTTCTGCTGTAGGTAGATTTTTAGGCTTGTCATACCGCGAAACCACCATGTTATTGGCTTGTGGTGCCGCTGCCGGCATAGCAGGGGCGTTTAACAGTCCCATTGCCGGAATTGTATTTGCTATAGAAATTTTGCTGCCCGAATTTACCATCCCGGCCTTTATTCCACTCTTGTTATCTGCCGCCACAGCAGCTGTAGTTGCCCGTTTATTTTATGCTGAGCAACTTTTCTTTTTAGTTACTGAAGGTTGGGCTGTGAGCGCTATACCATATTATGTGGTCCTGGCTTTGTTGATAGGCTGCTTTTCTATCTATTTCACCAAAATAAATTACTTTGTAAAGTCCTTCTTTTATAAAATCAACCATCCCTATAAAAAGGTGATCATTGGCGGTTTAATGCTCGGTGGACTGGTTTTTTTATTCCCCACCTTGTATGGCGAGGGCTTTGTGACCATCAGAAACCTGATGAGTGGAAACTACCAGGCCATCGTCAATAATAGCATCTTTGCTGACTACGCTCAAATTCCCTTTGTCATTATTTTATTTACCTTCGTTACCCTTTTTGCTAAATCTTTTGCCACCTTAATTACGTTAGGGGCAGGCGGAAACGGTGGTGTTTTTGCACCAAGCTTAATTATGGGTGGACTGATAGGTTTTATCTTTGCCTTCAGTGTCAATACCCTTGGTTTAGGTCAGTTAAGTGTAGCCAATTTCATTGTGGCGGGTATGGCAGCGGCTGTAAGTGGCGTTATGCATGCTCCTTTAACAGGTTTGTTTTTAATAGCTGAAATTACCGGAGGTTATGTGCTGATGGTTCCCCTCATGATTACCTCTGCAATTTCTTATTTTGTAAGCCGTAGCTCCAACAAATATTCAATTTATACCAAACCACTGGCAGAAAGTGGCACGTTATTGTCGCATGAAGATAAAGACAGTACCGTATTGAACATGATGAAGCTTCGCTACCTGGTAGATAAAGATTTCCTGGCTTTAAATGAAGATGACCTGATTGCCGACAGAATTACAGAAATCTTGCAGTCTAAAAGAAATGTTTTTCCAGTTTGGGGTGCAGACCAAAGCTTTATAGGCTTGCTCTATATGGATGATATTCTAAGGGTAACAACGTCTAAAACTGCAGAGCAGGTGAAGGTGAAGGAGCTTACGCAAGCTGCGCCAGATGTGGTGAACATAGAAGATACCCTGAAAGTGGTGTTGACTAAAATGGAAACCGAAAACGTATGGATTTTGCCAGTGATGGATGCGCAAGCAAACTTCATAGGCTTTGTATCTAAAACGGCCATCTTCAATAAATACAGGGATTTATTACGCCGCCAGGCAGATTATATGGAATAAAATCCAATCCATTAAAATTTCATTATAATATGTCTATTCCTGATCTCATCATTGATCTACAGCTTTTCGACAGGTTATAGTTTACAGGGCATTCGTAGGGCGTTCATAGGGCCTTGGCAGGGCCATGGGATAGCCAAAGATATATAATGGACCTACCAAGGCCTTATGAAAGCTCATCTATAGATATCGTAATTATTAGGTAACAGTAAGTTGACGAAAAAAGAATTTCTGCCTGAACGCACAAGATTTTAACCGAAGGCGATCTATGTGGAACAAACAAATAATTGAATTAAGCACAGCTCACAAATTAAAATGCATAAAAAAAACCTGCTCTGGAAAAAGCAGGTTTTTTATTTTTTAAGGTAATATTTCTTTTAAACTTTATTCTACAGTTCTTTTTAAACCGAACTTTTCTATTTTACTGTAAAGATGGCTCCTTTGGATATCTATGTCATCAGCGGTTTTAGATACATTCCAGTTGTGTTTTTCCAGTTTAAATTTAATAAACTCCCGTTCAGCATAATCTTTATAATCCTGGAAATTGGTAAACTTTTCATAATCTAAACCCGGAGCGGAAGCGCTCGGGGCAAGCTGGCTGGCATGTGCCGCGCCAATGTTTGTACCACCACCTGGGTTGGCAAATGCAGCAACATCATGCTCGGTAATTACTTTATCACTTAAAATAATTAAACGCTCAATCATATTGTGCAGCTCACGCACATTACCTGTCCATGGCAAGCGCTGTAAGGCTACTACGCCGGCATCACTGATCTTCTTCACAGGCATGCCATAATCCTTACAAATCTCTTCTAAAAAGTTTTGAGCAATGACAGGGATATCTTCAATACGTTCCGTTAAATGGGGAACGTGGATGTTGATGACATTTAAACGGTG
>NZ_JAZQPU010000482.1:0-1811 GCF_045628745.1 Pedobacter sp. | reverse complement strand
GGCAACCATTTCTATACGCTCAAAAGTGGAAAGAAAAATGCGCTTGCTTATTTTGATGTGAAGAAGCATTCACTGTACCGCATCGACAAGCACAGCATGTTTAAAATACAACCTAAAAATGAAGAACAGGCGCTAGCCATGTATGCGCTGCTTAATCCAGCTATAAAACTGGTTACCATTCAGGGCATCGCTGGCACTGGGAAAACACTCATTGCCATAGCCAGTGCATTGGAGCAGCGGAAAAAATACCGGCAAATTTATGTTACCCGGCCCATCATTCCCCTCAGCAATAAAGATATCGGTTTTTTACCTGGCGATGCTAAATCAAAGATAGATCCTTATATGGCGCCCATCTGGGATAGCCTGCGCTATATCAAAGAGCAGTATAACTATGATCCTAAAGTGCAAAGCCAGCTGGATGATTTTGTGAGCACCGAAAAGATTGTCATTACGCCATTGGCCTTCATCAGGGGCAGAACGTTGAGCAAAATTTTCTTCATCATTGATGAGGCACAGAATTTAACTCCACATGAAGTAAAAACCATCATTTCCCGTGCCGGAGAAGATACCAAAATTATCTTTACCGGAGATATCTACCAGATTGATGCGCCCTACCTTGATGCGGAAAGTAATGGCCTTTCTTACCTTATTGAAAGTGCTAAACAACATCCCTTGTACGCGCACATCACCCTGGATAAAGGTGAAAGAAGTGATTTGGCTAATCTGGCTAACGAATTATTATAGTAGCCAGCACCGAATCTATTGCCCTGTTCTCCTCGTTTACGCTGAGCACCATTTGCTCCAGCGCATAATCTGATATTTGCCAGCCTAAAGGTAAAACCGGCCATACATTGGCTACTTTTATTTTCTTGACCCTGGGATGGATAGAAAAATAATTCCAATTGTTCTTTTTGGCTAGAAAACGGTTGATGCTATCGGCTTTTAATGTATTGCCATTGGTACTGTTAATGATGCCCAATGCTGGTGCCAAAGGTTCGTATAAGTTTTTTACACGCTCCAGGGAGTCCAAAACAGGAATGCTATTGGGCAAGGAAAGGATATTAAGCTGCACCTTTAAATTCTTAAAAGTTTGATCAAAGCGCTGCAGGGAGTCTAATACACTTTTAAAAACCGTGATGACCTGCAGGGAAGTTTCGGCACCAGAATTTTCAAGGGTGCCACCATCCATAAAATGATGCTGATCGTTAAACTTAGCGCTGGGGCTTACATAAGGAAACCTGGAGCTTACAAAAGCCACTGTGCTGATGCGCAGATCCTGGTTGGCATCTATCAAATCATGAAGTAAAATGCTGCCGGGAAAATCTTTTTGACTTAACCTCAGGGGGGCGATGATGCCTTTGTAGCCCGTGTTGATGTCGTATGTATTGGCGAATAATAAAGGAACTTCCTTTTGTGGCTTTTGCCATGCAGCAATCATGGGTAGGGTAAAATCAATTTCATAGGCAGCGGTATAGAGCTCCCAGTTTTTCTCCTGCAAGCGTGCACGGTCATCATACCAGTTTAAACCAATTAGAGACATGAGGGCATCTCGACCAAAGAGGCCCACCAGGGATGCCGTGAGGTAATCATGATGAAAAATTTGCAGGGAATGAGTAGGGTAAAAAAGCGTGTCGGTAGCCGTTACTGCTGCTGGGTTAGTTAAACGTCGTGCACATAAAAGCGACAGGCCCACACTGCCCCCTGAAACACCAGAATAAGAAAAGGCATAGTGCTGAAAGTTTGCTCGCGCCGTGTTTAGCGTTTTCTTTTCTTTTAAGCGCTGGTCCAGCCGACCGATGACCATGGTTGTC
>NZ_JAZQPU010000481.1:0-2043 GCF_045628745.1 Pedobacter sp. | reverse complement strand
TACATGAATGGTAACCGGATGAGCAGATGAGAGCAATTTGTTATTATACAGGAAATCATATCCTGTTTGTATCCTTATTTCATTAAAAATCTCACTAAGGGGTGCATTCTTTTTACTTAGCGTAACTTTTTGTGCAAAAGTACTTGCGCTTACCTGCATGATTGCTGTGGTAAGCAGCAGTATAATCAGTTTCATAACCAGCAGAAGTTTACGCCATACGTAGGGTTTACCGCCACATATGGAATGTTGGTTTAAATTCATAAATTTGAATAGTTGGGTTTAGTGTAATTTTGGTTCGAAGTCAAATTTTTTATTCCGGTTTTTTCCGGAAGGGTAAACTCAGCATTTGGCCAGGGGTGCTTCCAACACCTTTGGCCTTCATTGATTTACCGTAATATAGGAGTAGCTATTTAATCACAGTAACCCTCCTTCCTTCAATTTTAAAGTGTACATCACCATTATAGGAAAGCATTTCAAGGATACCAGACAAATCTCTTGACCTGGATATTTTACCAGAGAACCTTAATTGAGGATCTGGTTGGATATCATACCTGACTTCGATATTATACCACCTTGCTACTTTATCCATAATACTTTCTAAATTATCATTGAATTTAAAGTATCCATTTTTCCATGCGATAACTTCTTCAAGATCAACCTTTTTGTTTAGGGTAAGCTGATCATTCTTGACCTGTGCCTGCTGCCCCGGAACAAGCATCATACTTTGACCTGCTGTAGTTACCTGCACAGAACCTTCAAGTAAAGTTGTTTTCATACTGTGTTCTCCAGGATAGGCCATTACATTGAAATGTGTGCCGAACACCTGCACCATTTGTCCCTTGCTTAACACACGAAAAGGTTTGTTCTTGTCGGCCCTTATTTCAAAATAAGCTTCACCCTCTACCTGTACTTTCCGCTCTGTGGCCTCAAATTTTGTTGGGTAAGTAAGCTTAGAAGAGGCATTCAAAAAAACAAGGGAATGATCGGGCAGCCGTACCTCCCACTTCCCTCCTTTAGGCACTTCGATGGTGTTGTAAGTTAGCGCTTCCTTGGTTTCACTTTTGCCATTGTTTTCTGCTTCATAAATTAATTGCCCATCTGCAGTTTTGATGATTTTAAAACCTGCTTGCTGGATCAATTGTCCGTTAGCTACTGCTTCCAGATTTATTTTACTGCCATCAGCCAAGGTTAGCGTTGCACTATTCTTTCCTGGTTTAATTTGTTGTGCAGCCTGTAAGTATTTAGAATGCTCTATATTGGAATTGTGAAAGAAAAGAATGCCTGATACGATCAAGATTGCCGCCGCTGCTGCAGGAATAAGCCACTTGAGTTTCAAGCTGCGATGCGGCTGCCTGTTTCTATGCTGTATAATTTTAAGCATGCGCGCCTCAAGTGCACTTTCAGCTGCATCATGGCCAGCCCATTTCAAAGGTTCTTTATCGTCAGTGTTGTACCACTGGTCAAAAATTTCTTTTTCAACAGGCGTGATTGTACCTCTTAGGTATTTATCAGCCAGTTGATTTAATTCAGCTTTGGAGAGTCTAGTCATTACCTGCTTTTATAACATAGTGTGTTATAAAGCGCAGTTACCCTACATCAGGTCAAGAAAAATTTACAACATTTTAGATCAAAGAAATATAGACAAGTAGAATAGCCAAAAGTGTCATGAAGGTATGGATGGAATTTCGCAAAACTTTCAATGCCCTGCTGATGTGCCCCTCGACTGTTTTCTGTGAAACACCCAGTTCTTCTGCAATTTGCTTATCGCTCAGACCTTGCTCCCTACTCATTCTAAATACAATTTGACACTTTTCGGGAAGTGCCGTCACCACTTCTTCAATTTCAGCTCTTAGGTCATTGAAGCTTAACAGATTTTCTGTGGCATAGTCTGCCACTTCAAGTTCGTTGACATCAGCTGGAGCAAAATGGCTTCGTTTTTTATGGTTGGCAGCCATCCTTGCCATGACCTTGTATTTAACGATGGCAGCTATATAAGTTGAAAAACCATTATTGATTTCTATGCGATGCCTGCTTTTCCAAAGA
>NZ_JAZQPU010000480.1:0-5452 GCF_045628745.1 Pedobacter sp. | reverse complement strand
TTTGCCCTTTAATCTAGCTATGAAACCACTTGAAGACTATTTAGTCATAGATTTTAGCCAGTTTTTATCTGGTCCTTCGGCCAGTTTGCGCTTTGCAGATATGGGAGCAAGGGTCATTAAAATTGAACGTACCGGAACTGGCGATATTTGCCGTACACTCTACACTTCCAATCTGGTCATGAATGGAGAGTCATCGGTTTTTCATGCCATCAATAGAAATAAAGAGAGCTTTGAAACGGATTTGAAGAATGAAGAAGACTGCCTTTTTATTCGTCAGCTGCTGGCTAAGGCTGATGTAGTGCTCCACAATTTCCGTCCAGGTGTGATGGAGCGTTTAGGTTTTGACTATGCTGCCGTAAAACAGCTCAATCCGGAAGTAATTTATGGAGAAATTTCAGGATTTGGCAATGCTACAGAATGGAAACTGAAGCCAGGACAGGATTTGCTATTACAGTCTGTTACAGGATTAACTTCCTTGACTGGAAATGCAGGTGATGGGCCAGTAGCCATGGGCCTTTCCATTGTAGACATGTTAGCCGGAGCACACCTTGCAGAAGGTATATTAGCCTGTCTTTATCGCAAAGCGGTAAGCGGTGAAGGTGGGCTGGTGCAGGTGAGCATGCTGGAATCGGCATATGATTTCCAGTTTGAAACCATCACCACTTTTATGAATGACGGTGGTTGTCTGCCACAACGGACGGTTCAAAATAATGCGAATGCTTATTTAGGTGCACCTTATGGTATTTATCAAACGGCTGATGGGTACTTAGCACTGGCAATGGCATCGATTCCTATTTTAGGGAAATTGCTCAGTTGCGAAGCCTTACTTATTTATACGGCGATTGAAACAGCCTTTGATCAACGAGATGAAATCAAAGCTATTCTTGCCAAACATTTGGAAAAAGGTACAACTGCGCAATGGCTAGCTCTATTGGAACCTGCAGATATCTGGTGTGCGGGAGTTTTAGACTGGAAGGAATTGATGGAACATGAAGGTTTTAAAGTTTTAAATATGATTCAGGAAGTTGCAATGAACGATGGTTATCACTATAAAACCACCAGGTGTCCTATTCGCATTGATGGAGAGCTCTTGCTTTCTGCTGCGGGATCACCGAAGTTAGGGCAAGACAATGAACGCATCAGGGCTGAGTTTGCACCCTTAAATCCCGTGCTCCATGGTTAACGACAAAGGAACTTTTAGAATTGCGGTACGCAAATTTGATGCTTTTGAAGCTGCCATGCAGCAGTTTTGGGATAAGTATTGTATTAATTCAGGTTGCACCCTAACGCTGGAGATGGTGATTATGGATTTGCCTGAACTGCATGAAGCTACGTTAATCAATAAAGGACTTGCCAAAGGTGATTTTGATATTGCCCACATCAATACAGACTGGATAGTTGAAGGTTCTCGTGCTGGTGCCTTTGAAGAATTGAATGCTTATATCCAGCAGCAACCGCCCGTAGATTTTCCGGATGCCTGGAGCAAATCACTATTAACTTTACAACAAATAGAAGGCAAAATATTGGGCCTTCCTTTTCATGATGGTCCAGAATGCCTGATTTATAGAAAAGATCTTTTTGAAAATGAGCTAGAAAAGAAAATGTTTCAGGAGTACCACGGTATTCCCTTAACTGTACCACGTACATGGGAAGAGTTCCATCAAGTTGCTCAATTTTTTAACCGACCTGCAGATAATCTGTATGGAAGTGTGTTTGCCTGTTTTCCCGATGGACATAATGCGGTTTTTGATTTTTGTTTACAGCTGTGGAATCGTGGAGGTTCTCTTCTTAATGAAGAAGGAAATATCGCTATAGATAGTATGGCTGCCATTGAAGGATTAACCTATTACCGCAAGCTCCTTAAAGATCTCAATGCGGTACATCCTAAATCACCAGGTTATGATTCTGTTGAGGCGGGTTTAGCCTTTGCACGTGGAGAAGCGGCGATGATGATCAATTGGTTTGGATTTGCGGCAATGTGCGATACTGATCAGGCTAGCCCTGTAAAAGGAAAAGTAGGGGTAACGTTAGTTCCTGCATCCCAAGGATATCATTCAGCCTCATTAAATGTATATTGGCTATATACCATCGGTTCTGGCAGCAAGCATAAGCAAATAGCTTATGATTTTATACGTTTTGCTACATCGGCAGAAAACGACAAGCTACTTACCCTTGCGGGTGGCATAGGTTGCAGGATTTCAAGCTGGAGAGATGAAGAGGTGAATGCCGTAATTCCTTATTTTCACGAGCTGGAACAACTTCATCTGCATGCTAAAACCTTACCTCAACTCCATAATTGGCCGGCAATAGCCGCCATTATTGACAACACCGTTACCAAGGCATTAACAACAACTATTCCTGCAGTACTACTTTTACAAGAAGCACAGGAGCAGATCAAGACCATAAACCTATGATGAACCTAAAATATAAACCTGAATTGCCACTTACAGAACAACCGATTATCATTATTGGTGCTGGTGGTATTGTTGGTGATGCTCATCTTCCAGCTTATCGAATGGCTGGATTTAAAGTGTATGGCATCGTTAACCGCACGAAAGAAAAAGCCGAAAAGCTGGCTGCCGAGTTTGGCATTCCTTATGTTTTTGATAGCCTTGCTGAAGCCATTGCGCAAGCACCAGAAAATGTGGTGTACGACCTGACCATTATGCCGGAACAGTATATAGACACTTTGAAACAGTTGCCAGATGGTAGTGTGGTGTTGATTCAAAAGCCTATGGGTGATGATTTTGATCATGCCCAGGAAATTCTGCAGTTATGCAGGAATAAAAATCTGGTGGCTGCCATTAACTTCCAGCTGCGGTTTGCACCATTTGTGAGTGCAGCAAGGTATATGATTAACCAGGGATTGATTGGAGATTTGTATGATATGGAGGTCCGGGTATCCTTGAAAACTCCATGGGAGCAATTTCCATTGGTGATGGTGCATCCACGGATGGAGATTTTATACCATAGCATTCATTATATAGATTTACTGCGCTCCTTTTTGGGTAACCCAACCTCTGTGATGGCCAAAACACTTAAACATCCTGCAAAAAAGCTATCTTCTTCCAGATCGACTATTTTGCTAGATTATGGCGATACGATGCATGCGGTGATCAACACTAACCATGATCATGATTTCGGACTGGATAACCAGGAAAGTTTTATTAAATGGGAAGGTACTAAGGGAGCCATTAAAGCTAAAATGGGCTTATTAATGGATTACCCTCATGGCGTGCCTGATCTTTTTGAGTATTGCCTTATTGAAGAGGGGAGTCTTCCGGAATGGAAAACGGTAAAACTAGAAGGATCATGGTTTCCTGAAGCTTTTATTGGCACGATGTCCAGCTTAATGCGGTATGCAGAAGGTTCTTCAACATCGTTGCCGACCAACGTAGAAGATGTGATCCAGACGATGGCAGCCGTTGAAAGCGCATATATTTCCAGTGATACTGGCGGCATTAAAGTAAGTGATCAATTTAAGAACCTCATATAATTTCATTAAGAATGTATTTTAAATCAATATTTTTTGAAGATTATCAGTTAACAGAAAAGCGGGTTACCCTGGGACGAACAATCACCGAAACCGATTTTGTGGTTCACGCCGGACATACAGGTGATTTTTTTCCGCATCATATGGATGAAGAATGGTGTAAAACCCAGCCATTTAAACAAAGGATAGCCCATGGAACAATGATATTTAGCATTGGGATTGGGCTAACCGCTTCAGAAATTAACCCGGAGGCATTTTCAAAGGGTTATGATCGTTTGCGATTTGTAAAACCTGTATTTATTGGAGATACTATCCATTCTGAAGTAACCATTGCCGACAAATCAGAAGCAAAAAAGCCTGAATTTGGAACTGTAACTGAACATGTTGAAATTATTAATCAACATGGTGAAGTGGTGCTGGTCTGTGACCACCTACTTCTGGTAAAAAAAAGTTAAGCTAAACCTAACCAAATCAAATATGAACCACACTACTATTGAAACTGAAATAATGACGCGGCAAGAACCTGCCACAAGGAAAAAGTACTTAGTCCCTTTTATGCTGGTGGTCAGCTTATTTTTCCTCTGGGGCATGGCCCATAACCTGGATTCTATTCTGATTCCACACCTTAAAAAAGCTTGTCAGCTAAATAACCGTCAGTCAACTTTAGTAGATACTGCTGTATTCCTTGCCTATTTTTTAATGGCCCTGCCAGCAGGGATGATTCTTAAAAAATGGGGTTATAAAATCAGCATGATCCTGGGTTTAGTGGTATTTGCCATCGGTGCATTTCTCTTTGTGCCTGCTGCGAACCTTTTATCCTACGAAACCTTTCTAATTGCCTTATTTATTATTGGTTGTGGATTAACCATTTTAGAAACTTCCGCTAATCCTTATGCCGCTGTTTTAGGAGATCCTGCCAAAGCAACCAGTCGCCTTAACCTCGCCGCATCCTTTAATGGCCTTGCTGCAATGATTGCACCTTTTATTGGCTCTGTATTTATTCTCTCCGGTAAATCTTTCACGGAAACTGAATTGGCAGCAATGCCGGATGTGAGTAGGAGTGCTTATTTTTTGGAAGAAGCGGCATCCGTAAAGATGCCCTATATTATTTTAGGTGCTGTATTGCTGCTGATTGCCCTTATATTTTGCTTTATTAAGTTTCCTGAAATCAAAACTAAAAGTATAGCTGGAACACCACAAGGTAGTTTCTTTTCCGTTTTACGCCATAGGCACTTATCTTGGGCCGTTGTTGCGCAATTTTTTTACGTAGGTGCCCAGGTTTGTGTCACTAGTTTTTTCATAAGGATGGCTCAGCAAGGTGCAGGTTTTGACGAAAAAACGGCAGCCTATTACCTCGCTATTTATGGCTTGTTATTTATGGTTGGCCGTTTTGTGGGTACTGCTTTGCTTCAATTTGTTTCCTCACATAGGCTACTAGCTCTTTATGCGCTGATCTCAGCCGTACTGTGTTTAATTGCAATCTTAGGTGATGGCGCTTATGTAATTTATGCTTTGGGTGGCATAGGATTTTTCATGTCGGTGATGTTCCCTACTATTTTTGCCCTTGGTATCAATGGTTTAGGCGATGATACTAAACTGGGTTCTTCGTGGCTGATTATGTCTATTGTTGGTGGTGCTATTTTGCCCTATGGCATGGGTACCCTAATTGATTTGAACAACGATCATATTCAAATTGGTTACACCATACCCATGTTCTGTTTTCTAATTATTCTATATTTTGGCTTGAAGGGCCATCAAGTAAAAACCAATACCTTATAAAATGATGAATTTAACCTGGAGAAAGTGTTTCTTGGTATTCTTGCTCGTGTTGGGTGTTTTGCCCATTGCCAATGCGCAGCAAAACGATACGACAAAGCCATGGGTGTTTTGGTATTGGATTCAAGGTGGAGTTTCCAGAGAGGGGATTACCGCAGATTTGCAAGCCATGAAAGAAGCCGG
>NZ_JAZQPU010000479.1:0-13089 GCF_045628745.1 Pedobacter sp. | reverse complement strand
CTGTCCTTCATCAAAGAAGAACAGACCCTTACCAAATATTTTAAAACCTTTTTAAGGGTTAGTAGACCACAATGATGCTTCTTTAACAAACACCCTGCGGTTTAATTTTAACTGCGATACAATCAGTTCTGCAAAATCCTCAGGCTGCATTACCCTTTCCGGGTTGCCATCGGTTAATTTCAGGTCTTTAGCCATATCCGTTGCAATGGTGCTCGGCACCAGGGTAGACACCCTGATGTTGTGCTTGCGTACTTCCTGCATTAAGGACTCTGACATGCCGATTAAGGCAAACTTAGAGGCACTGTAAGCACTAGTTACCGCATTGCCATTTTTACCTGCTGTAGAGGAGATATTGATGATATCACCAACTTTGCTGGCTATCATATCTGGCAATACTGCACGGGTAACATAATAAGGACCAAATAAATTGACTTTCACAATCTCTTCCCAACGTTCTGGCTCAAGCTCCATGAAAGAACCAAAGCTGCTGATGCCTGCATTGTTCACCAAAATATCAATGGAGCCTAAACCTTGTTTAATGGTGGCTACGGCTGCATTAACGGCATTGATGTCTGCCACATCTGCGGTTGCGATAACTGTTTTCACCTGAAAAGGTTTCAGCTCTTCGGCTACACATTCTAAATCTGCGGCTGTTCTGGCCACTAAGCCAATATTTACACCTTCCTGAGCAAGTGCAATGGCCAGTGCTCTTCCAATTCCTTTACCTGCACCGGTAATCAGTGCATTTTTCCCTTGTAATGATTCCATCGTCTCAACAATTTAAAACCCAAATTTAGCAAAGATTATTAGCTTTCAGCTCATGAAGGCTATAGACAAAAAAAAACTGGCCGTCCTTTGGGGACAGCCAGTTTAATATTTATGCGTTAAAAAACGTCGGTCTTAAAATTAAGACTGGAATTTTTTAGCGTTGATTTTACGTTCGTTCTCTAATAAATAGATTTTACGTAAACGCATGCTGATTGGCGTAATCTCAATATACTCATCAGCCTGGATGTATTCCATAGCCTCTTCTAAAGAGAATTTAATAGCTGGTGCAATACGAGCGTTATCATCAGTACCAGAAGCACGCATGTTGGTTAATGCTTTACCTTTTGTGATGTTAACAACTAAATCGTTATCACGGATATGCTCACCAACAATCTGACCTTCATAGATATCAACACCTGGATCAACGAAGAAACGACCACGATCTTGTAATTTATCAATTGAATAAGCAGTAGTAGAACCTTTATCCATAGAGATCAATACACCGTTAGATCTTCCAGGAATGGTACCTTTCCAAGGCTCGTAAGCTTTGAAACGGTGAGCCATAATTGCTTCACCAGCAGTAGCTGTTAATACGTTATTTCTTAAGCCAATGATACCACGTGAAGGGATTTCAAATTCTAAGTGTTGTAAGTCACCTTTAGGTTCCATCACCAATAACTCACCTTTACGCTGTGTTACCAATTCAATTACTTTACCAGAAACTTCACCCGGAACATCAACAATTAATGTTTCAATAGGCTCACATTTTTTACCGTCAATTTCTTTAACGATAACCTGTGGCTGACCTACCTGAATTTCGTAACCTTCGCGACGCATAGTCTCGATCAATACTGAAAGATGCAGAATACCCCTACCGTAAACAAGGTATGAATCTGGAGAATCAGTTTCAACCACTTTAAGGGCAAGATTTTTTTCCATCTCTTTGTATAAACGTTCTTTAATACGTTGAGAAGTAACAAATTTACCTTCTTTACCGAAGAATGGAGAGTTATTGATGGTGAACAACATGTTCATTGTAGGCTCATCGATAGAGATTACAGGAAGTTGCTCTGGTGCATCAAAATCAGAAATAGTATCACCGATATCAAAACCATCAATACCAACTACAGCACAGATATCACCTGAACTTACTTCAGTAGCACGGATTTTACCTAGACCTTCGAAAGTATATAATTCTTTTACTCTTGATTTAACAACTCTACCATCACGCTTAATTAACGTTACAGGCTGGTTTTCTTTAATTGTACCACGGTGTACACGACCAATTGCAATACGACCTACGAAAGATGAATAATCTAAAGAGGTAATTTGCATTTGTAAAGTACCTTCGTTTTCTGGTGCTGCAGGGATGTGCTCAATGATAGCATCCATTAAAGGGAAAATATCAGTAGTTTTCACTTTGTAATCAGTACTCATCCATCCTTGTTTAGATGAACCGTAGATTACAGGGAAGTCTAATTGATCTTCTGTAGCTTCTAAGTTAAAGAACAATTCAAAGATTTGCTCATAAACTTCGTCTGGGCGACAGTTTTCTTTATCTACTTTATTTACAACAACAATAGGTTTTAAACCTAAAGCCAATGCTTTTTGTGTTACGAAACGCGTTTGAGGCATTGCACCTTCAAAAGCATCACAAAGCAAAACAACACCATCAGCCATTTTTAACACACGCTCAACTTCACCACCGAAATCGGCGTGACCAGGAGTGTCAATGATATTAATTTTATAGTCCTTGTATCTAACTGAAACGTTTTTTGAAACGATGGTAATCCCACGTTCACGCTCCAGGTCATTATTATCAAGTATTAAATCACCTGTTTGTTCGTTATCACGAAAAATAGAACAAGTGTGTAAAATCTTATCAACCAACGTAGTTTTACCGTGGTCAACGTGTGCTATAATAGCTATATTTCTTATTTTTTGCATATAATGCGTTGTAAATTTTGCGCAAAGATATCGTTTTATTTTGATATATCAGCCTATATGTTACCCTTTTGCATGAAAAGATGTCATATGCAGCACACAATTACCTTCTTGCAAAACAGGTAATTGACCTCAAAATTTTAATTGTACCTTACAGAGGTATATACAATGGATAAGTGAATTAATTCTTTTTGCAACACCATGGAAAAAAAAGCGATTTTATTAGGCGCCAGCGGATTGATTGGTAGCGCCTTGCTTCAACAGCTTTTACTGAACGACAATTATACGCAAGTATTGGTAGTGGTGCGTAAAACGCTGAATATACAACACCCAAAGTTGAAACAACTGCAGGTTGATTTTGACCATCTGGATCAGTACGCGGCAGAAATTCGTGGCGATGTGGTTTTTTGTTGCCTTGGTACCACCAAGCAAAAAACCCCCGACAGAGAGCAATATAAAAAGATTGACTACAAGTATCCGCTGGATGCGGGATGGATAGCCTATACCAATGGGGCCACTCAATACCACCTTGTTTCTGCATTGGGGGCCAACCCTAAGTCGGGCATTTTTTATTCAAGAACCAAGGGTGAAGTTGAGCGCGACCTGAAAACCATCCCCTTCCAGGCCATATACATCTACCGCCCTTCCTTGCTTGATGGACACCGTACTGAGCATCGTTTTGCGGAAAAGCTGATGATCAACCTTATGCGTTTTCTCAACCCTGTTTTAGTGGGCCCTTTAAAGAAATATAGAAGCATCAGGATAGAAACGGTGGCTGCTGCCATGGTGAAAAAGTCATTGCAGGAGGAGAAAGGCATATTTACCTATCCTTCAGATCAGATTGTGAACATCAGCTAGTGCCACGCTGAAACTGCCGCGGAAATGCCCAGCGTAAAAATGCCGGAAAAGCTTTACCCCATGTTGGAACATCGTGTTTACCGCCCAGCGCCTCGTAATAACAGAGGTCTGCAGGGCGCTGAAAACCTTTGTGAAGCAGTGCCTTGATCACATCAATGGTATCGTCTATAGAATCTATTATGCCATTGTTATTGCGGTCTGAGGTTTCATCTGCCGTGCCGGCCATCAGCCAGAACTTTACGGCAGGTTTACTTTGCACTCCCCTGATCATCTGCAGGACAATCCGGTGCTGCTCTTCGTCGTAAGCTGCATCAAGTGCTTTGCTGCGCCACCAGAAAGCCCCTGAAAATACACCTCCCAGGTTAAAGTGTTCAGGATTTCGGTAAACGATATCAAAAGCAGAAAGCCCACCTAAGGAGAAACCGGCAAAACCTGTTTTTCCATTGACCTTTAAAGGCAGGTGTTGTGCTACAAAAGGTAAAAGTTCGTTGATGATAAATTGCTCATAGTACCCCGCTTTTGCCCCACGGCCGAGGTAATCAGGCATGCCTGCCACGCCATATTCCTGAATGCGTTCATCGCCCGCTCTAATAGCCACCACGGCCAGCGCTTCTATTTGTTGCAAGCCCAATAGGTTTTCAAGGGTAGCCTGCAGCTGCAGCGCATCAGCATCCTGACCATCGTTCAGCAATAACAGGTTGAATTGTTGCTCACTGGAAATGCCTAGCGGCATATAAATTTCCAATGCTACAGTTCTTTTTAAATGAATAGAATCCAATTCAAAAGCTGTTTTCTTAATTTCTTGTGCTAACCTCACTGAGGCAATTTACAGCTTTTCAGTAAAAAAATTAAATTTAAAATTTGTTAATGCTGGTCATCCTGCTTACCTTTTAAAAACTTAATCTTAAATATATGCAAGAAGGCTATTTGAAATGGTATAGTCCAAATTTAAGTGCAGAATTTGAGATGCTTACCTTTGGTCATGGAGGTTACCCTTTGCTGCTGTTTCCCACCAGTAATGGGCGTTATTACGAGAATAAAGACTTTAAATTAATTGAATCGGTACAGCAATTTGTAGACGAGGGCAAGGTTAAAATCTATTGTCCGGATAGCGTAGATGCCCGGAGCTGGTATAACAAAGACATCCACCCTGCCGACCGGATGAGAAACCATATGTGGTATGAAAAAATGCTGCTGGAAGAAATTCTGCCCATTACCCGCAAAGACACCGGCATAGCGCGCGTCATCGTGGCCGGCTGCAGCTTTGGAGGTTACCATGCGGCAAATTTCGCCTTTCGCCACCCTCACCTGGTGAGTCATTTATTGAGCATGAGTGGTGCTTTTGACATCCGCGGACAAATGGATGGTTTTTACAATGATGATGTTTATTACAATAATCCAATAGATTTTATGCCTGCTGCACAAAACCCAGAACTTTGGCAGCTTAAAATTGTTTTAGGTACGGCCGACAGGGATATTTGCAGACGGGACAATGAAAATCTTTCGCTAATTTTAACGCAAAAGGGTATTAACCACTGGCTTGACATTAGATCAGATGCCGATCATGACTGGATAGTGTGGAGAACGATGTTCCCTGATTACCTGGGCCAAATTAATTCGCCAACCACAATAACTGTAAAAAATTAAGCTCAATGAAGAAAATAGGAATTTTATTTGGACAGGAAAGGTCTTTTCCTGAAGCCTTTGTTAAACGAGTCAACGAAACAGCTCCTGCTGATATCCGCGCAGAATTTGTAAGTATCGATAAAGTATTTCAGGCAGAAAGCTTAGGCTATGCCGTCATTCTGGATCGTATTTCGCAAGGGGCACCTTTTTATAGGGCAGCGCTTAAAAATGCCGCCATTACGGGCACTGCCGTTATCAACAACCCTTTTTGGTGGAGTGCTGATGAGAAGTTTTTTAACAATGCACTTGCCGTAAAGCTAGGGATACCTGTACCTAAAACAGCTTTATTGCCTTCTTACGAACGTCCTGATGACACCTCGGATACTTCTTTCAGCAATTTAGCCTTCCCCTTGGCCTGGGATGAGATCTTTGAATATACAGGTTTTCCCGCTTACATGAAACCCTTTGACGGCGGTGGCTGGAAAGAAGTTTACAAGCTTGAAAATAAGGAAGATTTCTTTGAGAAACACAGCACCACAAAACAAACGGTGATGATGCTGCAGGAAGAAATTGTATTTGATGAATATTTCCGCTGCTATTGCATTGGTGGTAAACATGTGCGCATTATGCAATATGAGCCACGAAATCCTTTCCACTTAAGGTATGCTATAGAAAATCCGCCATCGAGCGAAAAGCTGATGCAAACCATCCACGACTATGTCATCAAGCTGAACCAATATCTGGGTTATGATTTCAATACCGTAGAGTTTGCCGTTAGAGACGGCATTCCTTATGCAATAGATTTCTGTAACCCTGCACCGGATGCTGAAATTTCTAGTGTTGGTCAGGAGAATTTTGACTGGGTAGTCAATACCGCTGCTGCATACGCCATTGAAAGGGCACAAAACCATATAGAAGGACAAGATAACCTTACCTGGGGAGAATATGTTAAAACTTCTGCTACCGGACGACCTCTTGTGAACAACCCAGTGAAAGCAACCAAAGCAAGGGCTGCTGTACAGGCAAAGTTTAAAAAAGAACCTGCGGCACCAAAAAAAACTAAAGAAAAATTATAGCACCAGCCTCTCATGAATGTCTTTACGCTCGGTATAGAAGAAGAATATATGGTGTTAGACCCTGTAACCAGGGAGCTCACCTCGCACGACCAGAAAATTGTTGATGCTGCTCAAAAAATTCATAAAGACCAGGTGAAGGCAGAAATGCACCAGGCTGTGGTGGAGGTGGGCACGGGCATTTGTAGAAATACAGACCAGGCAAGGCTGGAAATTACACAGCTGCGCCAAACGGTTGCTCAATTGGCGGGAGAACAGGGTTTACGGATCGGGGCTTCGGGTACCCATCCCTTTTCACATTGGGCAAAACAGCTGATTACAGAACACCCCCGTTACAGCGATATTGTCAACGAGCTGCAGGAAGCGGCACGCTCAAACCTGATCTTTGGCCTGCATGTGCATGTAGGCTTTCAATCGCGTGAGCTTGCCATCCATATTGCCAACCAGGTACGTTATTTTCTACCCCATGTTTTTGCCTTATCGACCAATTCACCCTTCTGGGAAGGCCGTAACACGGGTTACAAATCTTTCCGCACCAAGGTATTCGACAAGTTTCCACGTACAGGGATTCCTGATATTTTCAATAGCATTGAAGATTATGACAACTATGTGAAGCTGCTGATTAAGACCAATTGTATCGACAATGCCAAGAAAATATGGTGGGATATTAGGGTACATCCTTTTTTCCAGACCATAGAATTCAGAATTTGTGATTGCCCTATGCTGGTAGATGAGACGATGGCTTTCACAGCCCTGTTCCAGGCTTTATGTGCTAAGTTATACAAATTGAGGTTACAAAATTTAAACTTTATCAGCTACTCCAGGGCGCTGATCAATGAAAATAAATGGCGTGCGGCGAGGTATGGAATTGACGGGAATTTGATTGATTTCGGGAAAGAAATTGAAGTAAATTGTCGTAATTTAGTGTTAGAGCTTTTAGATTTTATTGATGATGTTGTGGATGAACTGGGCTCTAGGAACGAAATTAATTATGTACATCAAATATTAGCAGCTGGCACTGGTGCCGACCGACAGCTTGCCGTATACGAACAAACGGGAAGTTACGAGGCTGTAGTTGATTATATTACTGCACAAACCGTAACAGGACTTGGTTAAGAACATGACAGAAAAAAAAACGATTAAGGTTGCCGTTATTGACATGAATGATGGGTTCCCCAACCAGGGAATGAGAGGGATATTGACTGTATTAGAAAAATATACTGCAGATTCGGATTTTGAGCTGCGTCCTTTTGTATTTGACTTGCGACAGAAAAATGAATTGCCAGACACCAGCTTTGATATTTATATCTCTTCGGGTGGGCCGGGCAGTCCTTTTGCCGGAGAAGGACAGGCTTGGGAAAATAGTTTTTTTGACTTGCTGGATGCTTTGGATGCCTATAACCTACAAACCAGCGGCCCTAAAAAGTATGTTTTCCTCATTTGCCACTCTTTCCAGATGGCTTGTCGCAAATATGGCTTAGGCAAAGTGACGCAGCGCAATTCTCCTGCTTTTGGAATTTTCCCCATCAGCATGACCTCTGAAGGGGCGCAGGATCCTGTGTTTCAGGGCTTGCCCAATCCATTTTATGCGGTAGACAGCAGAGATTGGCAGGTGATTTCCAGTCAAGAGGACCACTTTGAAGATACACCTGCTGAAGTTGCTGCCATAGAAAAATACCGTCCGCATGTAGACATGGAACGCTGCATGATGTCCATCCGCTTTTCAAAGGAGGTGATGGGTACGCAGTTCCATCCCGAAGCGGACCCTGTGGGCATGAAAGTGCATTTACTACAGGAAGAGCGTAAAGCGGCTATCATCCTTGCTCATGGGGAGGAAAAATACTACGATATGCTCCATAGTGTGGATGACCCCAATAGGATTCTGCTGACGCAAAAGCTGATCTTGCCAAATTTTTTAACGGAAGCCTTACAACAATATAGAGACGCTTAAAGATGATCCCCAGCTACAGAAAGAAGTTCAATGGTAATTTTACCCATCATAAATATGAAAACCTGTTAGCAACCATCAGCGCAGGATTACCTGCAATCACCTTTCGCATTGCGGAAACACCTATTTTTATCCCTGCAGCGTTAAAAGAAAAATTAATTGCTGCTGGTAACGAGATCATCAAACTCATTCGCCAGCCTGATTTTAAGGCCTTAACCCAAAAAGCCATTCCGCCACAGTGGAATGTGCCCAATGAAAATGACCATCCTCATTTCCTGACCTTTGATTTTGCTGTTTGTAAAGATGATGCCGGGGAACTGACCCCGCAGTTGATAGAAATGCAAGGCTTTCCTTCGCTCTATGCTTTTCAACCTCAGCTGGCAAAAGCCTACAAGCAAGCCTATGACCTTGATGAGATCGCTTCTTTTAGTCCGTATTTCAATGGGCTTGACAAAGCGGCTTATGTAGAGTTGTTTAAAAAAGTGGTGTTGGGTAAACACCAGCCTGATGAAGTGGCCCTGGTAGATCTGGATGCTGAACAGCAAAAGACCGCTGTTGATTTTTACATTACCCAAAGGGAAACGGGCATCAAAATCTTAAGTGTAACGGATATATTCAAGGAGGGAAAGCAACTTTTTTACCGGGAAAATGGGGAGAAGAAACGGCTAAAGCGGATTTATAACCGTGTAATTTTTGATGAGGTGGAAGATAGCAAAGCGCTGTTTGAACAAAGCTTTGACCCCCGTGAAGAGCTGGATATTGAATGGGCAACACATCCTAATTGGTTTTACCGCATCAGCAAATACACCATGCCCTTTTTGAAGCATGATTTTGTACCCGAAACACGGTTTTTAAATGAGGTGGAAGAAATACCGGCCGACCTGGAAAATTATGTACTGAAGCCTCTTTTTTCTTTTGCTGGCCAGGGTGTTGTGATTGATGTTGACCGCGAGGCCCTGGAAAAAGTACAAGACCGCGGAAACTGGATCCTGCAGCGAAAAGTAAAATATGAGCCCGTCGTGCAAGCCCTGGATGGTGGTGTAAAGGCCGAAATAAGGTTAATGTATTTATGGCCTGATGGTGAAGAACCACAACTTTGCATGAACCTCTCCCGCTTAAGCAGGGGAAAGATGATTGGTGTACGCTACAACAAGGATTTCGACTGGGTAGGCGGAACGGTAGGCCTTATGGAACAGTAAATTGACAATTGCAAGACCTCATCAAAGGTTTTGTTCCTTAATTTTGAATCATGGACATTCAAACCATCATTGTCATCCTCTTATTTGCTGCGGCTATATTTTATATAGGCCGGATCATTTATCGTTCTGTTGCCAATAAAGGCGGCAGCTGTGGCTCCTGCAACAGTAACCAATGTAAGGTAGATTTTTCTAAAATTGATACGCACAAAAAATAGCGGTTTAGCCACCATATGTTAGAAAAGTTTAGAGCCTACCTTGAAAAGTCCATTACCATTAGCGATGAGCAGTTTGAGCTGATTTCAAAGCACCTTAAAATTAAAACTTTCGAGAAAAACGAATTGATCCTCAACCAGGGAGATATTTGCACCAGAACTTATTTTGTTGTTGAGGGCTTACTGCGCAGTTATTCAATTGACAGCAAGGGTAAAGTGCATATTATTCAGTTTGCCCCGGAATTGTGGTGGATTTCTGAAAGAAACGGCCTGCTTTTTAATGAGCCTGCAGATTTTAACATCGATGCTGTGGAAGCAACAACGGCCATCATTGTTCCCAAAGACTTCTTCAGGGACGTGATTCCCCATGTGGAGGGTTTGCATGACCTTAACCAAATCATGCTCAACAACTCTATCCGTTTTATGCAGCGTCGCATCAATATGCTCTTGAGTGCAACTGCCGAAGAACGCTACCTTAACTTTATTAAGCTCTACCCCAACCTTACTTTGAGGGTTCCTCAATGGATGATTGCTTCTTACCTTGGTATAACACCAGAATCTTTAAGCAGGGTAAGGAAAGACCTGGCACACAAACATTTCCGCCCTTAGCATTTCTTATCTTACATCAAGGGGAGGTCAAACACTTGGCCGTACATTTGTACCATTATATTAAACAACCTAAAGAAATTAATATTATGGCTACAACGAAATGGACATTAGATCCTACCCACAGTGAATTAGAGTTTAAAGTTAAACACTTAATGATTACCACTGTTACCGGTGCATTTCATGAATTTACCGCAGAACTGGAAACAGAGGAAGAGGATTTTAGCAATGCTAAAGTTTCTTTCGAAGCACAAATTGCCTCGATCAGCACCAATAATACCGACAGAGATAATCACTTGAAGAGTGCTGATTTCTTTGATGCTGAAAAATTCCCAACATTGAAATTTGAATCAGCTACTTTAACTAAAGATGGTGATGATTATAACCTGAATGGAGATTTAACCATTAAAGGGGTTACAAAACCTGTAAAACTGAAAGTTGAATTTGGTGGCATTGCGACCGATCCATGGGGAAATATCAAAGCCGGATTTAACATCAATGGTAAAATTAACAGAACAGACTTCGGTTTAACATGGAATGCAGCACTGGAAACAGGTGGCGTCATGGTGAGTGAGGAAGTACGTATTTTAGGTGAGTTGCAATTTGTAAAACAAGCTTAAGCAGCAACATCCTTCTTTATATAAAGGAAAATAAAATGAGTGAGATGGTAAAACCAGTAGCGGATATTTTAAAAGCACCGGCCCCACACATGGTTGGTGATGCATTTAGGGTACACAATTTTTTTCCTGGAGGATACAAAATAAAAATGAGCCCATTTTTTTTACTGGATTACAATGCTAAAATCAATTTTTCTGCAAGGAACGAGCCACGGGGTGTAGGTGTACACCCCCATCGTGGTTTTGAAACGGTAACCATTGTGTATAAGGGCGCTTTAGCCCATCACGATAGTGCCGGCAACAGCGGAAAGATATATCCCGGGGATGTGCAATGGATGACTGCCGCCAGTGGTATTCTGCATAAGGAATACCATGAGCAGGAGTTTAGCAACACAGGGGGTGATTTTCAAATTGTGCAGTTATGGGTAAACCTGCCTGCAAAATATAAAATGATCAAGCCTAAATACCAGGGTTTGCAGCACAGTGCTATTCCTACGCTTACCTTAGCCGATGGGGCAAGTAATGTAGAAGTTATTGCTGGAGAATTTCAGGGTGTAAAAGGCGCTGCCAGTACTTTTAGTCCGATGGAAGTGTATAACCTGAAACTGAAAGCAGGTGCCAGCCTACAGTTAAACTTACCGGCAAACTACAATACGGGCTTGTTAGTGGTGGAAGGCAACATTAAAATTAACCAGAGCAGCGATGCCCAACAGGATCAGTTTGTTCACTTCAAAAATGAGGGAACGGAAATAACTGTTGAAGCTATACAGGACAGTGTTATTTTACTGCTCAGCGGCGAACCTATACAGGAGCCTATTGCTTCTTATGGTCCTTTTTTAATGAACAGGCCTGAAGAAATACAACAGGCACTGGCCGATTATAATGAAGGTAAATTTGGCTACCTGGAAGAGTAATTAAGGCTTTTTGTTTAAGCTTCTGCCGGCACTGTCTGTACCACTTGTATCTTTTAGAATAGATGTTTCTTTGGTATGCACAGGTTCGTCTGGATCAATGCCTGTTCCTCTATGTCCACCTTCTGGATCGCCATGTAAGTTAGTATCCACTACGGCAGAGTCGGTTCTTCCTTCTTGTCCTTTATCACCGAAAGTACAGGCCGTTATTCCTGCAAAGGAAAAGGCACAAATATAAAGCAGTTTTATAGAATTTCTCATCGTTAAGGGCTTTTAACTATAACGGTTAAGGGCCCTTAATTGTTTTTTTCTAATAAACACACGGCATAAGCGACCACGCCTTCTTCCCTGCCAATAAATCCCATTTGCTCATTAGTCGTTGCTTTAATGGAGATGTCCTCTTCAGAAATATTGATGGCTTCAGCAATATTTTTCTGCATTTGGGGAATGTGAGGGTTGATTTTTGGTGCTTCTAAACACAGTGAGGCATCAATATTACCGATGGTAAATCCTTTCTCGCTGATCAGCTGAACGGTTTCCTGCAATAAAAGCATGCTGCTGATGCCTTTCCACCGTGGATCTGTATTTTGAAAGTGGAAACCGATGTCTCGCATATTTGCTGCGCCTAAAAGGGCATCGCAAATTGCATGAAGTAAAACATCTGCATCAGAATGGCCAAAGGCACCACGGTGATGTTCTAAATTTACACCACCAACGATAAAAGGATGGCCATCTTTTAATTGGTGAACATCAAAACCGAATCCTACTTTTATTTTCATTTTTGCTTTTTAAGGTAAGGAAAGAAACGTCCTAAGATACATTTAAAAGGCCTTTTATTCCAAACTTATGGAGCTATTCTGTCAAAGTTAAAAAGCAAGGTAATTCTGAGGGCATTGGCCATAGGGCTTTTTTCAGGACGGGAAAGGATATAGGCCAGATCTAGGCCCATGACCTCATATTTAAAACCGGCACCAACAGTAAGGTAACTCTTGTTCCCTTTTTGAGGGTGCGCATAGCCATATCCGGCCCTTAAGGCAAATTGCTGCTTATAGGCATACTCTAACCCTGTACCCACGCTAATTTCTTTAAGTTCATCTTTCAGGCCATCCGGATCATCAATAAATGATTTAATCAGACCTGCTGGAACAGAAGTATCGTTATTTTCTGCACCGTAAGCTGTGGCAACTGGAACCAGAAGTTTATTAAAGTCAAGGGCCAGGTTAAGCTTGCTGTCACCAGCTAATTTAAAACTGGCTGCAGTCCCTATTTTTATATTTGCAGGGAGAAAATAGGGGACTGTACCGTTGGTATAAGACATTTTTGTGCC
>NZ_JAZQPU010000478.1:0-16501 GCF_045628745.1 Pedobacter sp. | reverse complement strand
ACAAAAAAACTTTGCACCGTACTGATGTTTGGAAGTGTAGAAAGCTTATTTCTTAAAAAAAGATGATAGGTATCCATATCGCTCGTCGCAATCCTAAGGATAAAATCAAATGCCCCTGTCATCTGGAAACATTCCATCACTTCGCTAAACTTAGCCACCTCTCGCTCAAACTCACTTAATGCCACAGCCGTATGTTCTTTCATTAAAACCTGAGAAAAGGCAATTAATGTCCTGTTGATCTTTTTACGATCCAAAATAGCCACTACACGCTTAATATAGCCTTGTTCTTTCAACCTCCGTATTCTTTCATGAATGGTACCTATAGACTTATTCAGTTTAAAGGCCATCTCCTTGTTGGTTTGCATAGCATCTATTTGTAGCAGCTTTAAAATTTCTACATCTGTCTGGTCTAATTCTTCTAGCATTTCTATAGGATTTATTTAATTGAAAATTATAAGGATTGCGATATTCTTAATGCTATAAAAATATAAAAAATCACAATATTTACTCAATTTTCCATAAAATTTATGGAAGATATAGCTATGTATTGACTATTAAGTTTACTATACTCAATTTTACCGCAATATCAATCACTAGCTTTACAACAAAATGATAGCTGCAACATCAACAAAAGAGTCTTGTTTAGACCTTTCCCTAAAACATAAATTTGAACATTTATGGCACATGGTGGGCAATACACCAATGGTTGCCCTAAATTACACCTACAAAGGTAAGCCAGGGAAAATTCACGTTAAATGTGAACACTATAACTTAACAGGAAGCATTAAAGACAGGGTAGCTTTATTTACTTTATACAATGCCTATAAATTGGGTACTATCCAACCAGGACATTTAATTGTTGAAGCCACAAGTGGTAATACAGGGATATCTTTTGCTGCCATCGGTAAAGCATTAGGCCATCCCGTTAAAATACTGATGCCAAATTGGTTAAGTAAAGAAAGAATCGATATTATTAAAAGCATGGGTGCTGAAATTGAACTGATCAGCAAAGAACAGGGTGGATTTTTAGGCAGTATTGCCCTTGCAGAGAAAATGGCCAAAGAAGACCCAACTGTTTTTTTACCTCAACAATTTGAGAATGTAGACAACCCACTTGCACATGAATATACCACAGGTACAGAAATTTGGGAACAACTGCGCTTAAATAACTTAACACCTGATGCTTTTGTAGCTGGTGTAGGTACTGGTGGCACCATTATGGGCGTAGGCAAATACTTGAAGAAACAAAATCCTGCAGTAAAAATCCATCCTTTAGAGCCTGCAGAATCTCCAACTTTAACTACTGGTCATAAAGTGGGTAGTCATAGAATTCAAGGCATCTCTGATGAATTTATCCCTAAAATCGTTAACCTGAGCACCTTAGACAAGGTAATTAAAGCCAATGATGGCGATGCTATCATAATGGCACAAAAACTAGCCAGTCAGCTGGGTCTGGCGGTGGGTATCTCTTCTGGTGCCAATGTAATCGGTGCAATTAAACTGCAACACGAGCTTGGCTTAGACAGTTGTGTAGTCACTGTCTTTTCTGATAGCAATAAAAAATACCTGAGCACCGACTTAATGAATGTTGAGCCGGTTAAAGAAGGTTATTTAGCGCCTGATACAGAATTTATCAATTACGAACCTATCAGCAGACTGAACAATTTCCAGTTTGAATCTTTTTAATGCCACAACAACCAAACAACAATTGAAACCTACAGGGGCATATCTTTAAAGGTTGCTCCTGTAAATTTTATCAACTTCAAACCGAACTCCCAATGAAAAAACTTATCCTTTTAGCGGTCATTGCCTTGTTTTCTGTATCATTAAAGGCCCAAATTTTAACCCCGGTTACCTGGAGCTATGGTTCTAAAAGAATCAGCAAAACTGAGGCTATCGTATTTTTAAAAGCTACTATTGATGACAAATGGCATATCTATTCTCAATTTGTTAAGGATGGCGGACCAGTAAAAACAACATTCACCTTCCCTACGGATAAAACCTATTCTTTAATTGGTAAACCAACAGAGCCAACACCAATCAGCAAATATGAAGATGCCTTTAAAATGCAGCTGACCTATTTTGAGAAGTCTGTCATTTTCCAACAAAAGGTAAAGTTAAACAGCTCAAAGGCCATCGTTAAAGGCACTATAGAATTTATGGTCTGTAATGATGAGCAATGCCTTCCACCTTCTGAAATCAACTTTAGCATCCCTGTAAAATAAATTTAATATGTTTTCAACATCACTTAAAGTGTTTATAGGGCTACTGCTTTGTTGTATTTTCCTTAATATTAAGGCAATAGCACAAACCAGTACCGACACTTCTCTTACCGCAGATATTGAGTTTACAGACATCAGCGAAACCGAAGGTAGTACCTTTGTCAACAGTACTGCTGAAGATCAGCCTGCTGCTGCTCCAGCTGCAAAAGACACTGCTGCAATTACCAAAGTTCAAAGTGCTGATGCATCCTTAGCTCAACCTGAAGTGGAAAGTTCTTTCCTGAGCATTTTCATCACAGGTTTCATCGGTGGTCTGGCTGCTTTATTAATGCCTTGCATTTTCCCCATGCTCCCTTTAACGGTAAGTTTCTTTACCAAAAGTAACGACAAGGGAACTGCATTTTCCAGAGCCGCATTATATGGTTTTTTCATCATCCTCATTTATGTGGTATTAGGCTTAATTGTTACCGTTATTTTTGGTGCCGATGCCTTAAACAGTCTTTCTACCAATGGCATCTTTAACTTTTTATTCTTCCTGTTATTAGTGGTCTTCGGAATTTCATTTTTAGGAGCTTTCGAAATTACCTTACCTTCAGCATGGGTAAATAAAATGGATGCCAATTCTGACAAAGGTGGTATTGCTGGTCTGTTTTTCATGGCCGGTACGCTTGCCCTTGTCTCATTTTCCTGCACAGGACCAATTATTGGCACTTTATTAGTGCAGGCAGCTACAAGTGGTGCCTTATTGGGCCCTGCTATTGGGATGTTTGGCTTTTCTTTTGCCCTTGCTATCCCTTTCGCGCTTTTCGCCTTATTTCCTTCTGCTTTAAGTGCCTTACCGAAATCTGGTGGCTGGTTAAACAGTGTAAAAGTGGTATTAGGATTTTTAGAATTGGCCTTTGCCCTGAAATTCTTAAGCAACGTAGACCTTGCTTACCACTGGGAATGGTTTGACAGGGAGATCTTCCTGGTTTTATGGATCGTGATTTTTGCTTTAATGGGCCTTTACCTGCTTGGTAAACTGAAATTTTCGCACGATAGTCCGCTTCATTTCATCTCTGTACCCCGTTTATTAATGGCTATTGTAGTTTTAGGTTTCAGTGTTTACATGATTCCTGGTCTTTGGGGTGCCCCATTGAAGTCAATCTCCGCATTTCTGCCTCCTCAGGGTACACAAGATTTAGACCTTTATACACCTACCTTAACTGGTGGTGTCTCTGCTGGTCCTGTAGATAGCGAAAGCCATAACCATAAATACAGCGATATTTTCCATGCCCCACTTAACTTAAACGTGTTTTTTGACTATGATGAAGGTCTTGCTTACGCTAAAAAAGTAAATAAGCCTGTCATGCTCGACTTTACCGGACATGCCTGTGTAAACTGTAGAAAAATGGAAGCAAATGTGTGGCCCGACAAAGAGGTTTACCAGAAGCTTAAAAATGAATATGTCATCATCCAGCTCTATGTAGATGATAAAACCGACTTGCTGCCTGAAGAAAAATTTAAGTCTTCTTTTAGTGGAAAAAACATCAATACCATTGGCAACAAATGGAGCGATCTGCAGGCTTCAAGGTTTAATTCTAATGCGCAGCCTTTCTACGTGCTATTAGATCATCAGGAAAAGGTGATGACAACCCCAACGGGTGCAAATTATGATCCCGCAGCTTACCTTGAGTTCTTGCAAACAGGCTTGCAAAAATTCAATGCCAGCGCTAAATAAAATATTCCAGGCTTCCCCCTGACAGAAGATATTTCCTGATAAAGGATAAAAGTAAAATTTGAATAATAATATGGTGCAATAATAATAACCAAGGTTGGTGGATGCCGCCTTGGTTTTGCCGTTCATCACCTCTCCTCCGCTATCGCTGCTTGTTTTTCCAAGGTAATATTATTCTAGCCTAAACTCAACATTGATCAATCTGAATGAGTAATTCGTTGTAAACAATATCCGGTAATATATATGCAGATGTACAGTTACCTGTCCATTCATATGAAAGTTATACACTATTCATGATTAAATTACACACAAAAATCAAGTTGATCAATCAAGCAAAATGCTGACTCTAAAGCTCAGGCAGAATTACCAAAATTAGTTGTATAGTAAATTCAGTATTAATTCAATACATGTATAGCCTATTCAGGATAAGACATACCCCTAATAGTTTCCATAGCGTTCAGAGGGCGTTGGTAGGGCCTTCGTAGGGCCTTCCTATATAGATCGATATACAAAGGCCTTCCCAATGCCTTACAAACAACAACCCACAAATAAAGAAATAAATAGCTGGTAACTATAGTTTTTTAACGAAACATTAATGATTTGCCTGGTATTCATCTCCTGAATTGATAAGGTTAAGTAAATTTTCATCAGAATAGGAAGAATATACCGTCAATATTAGTTTTAAAAGGCAACCTTGCGTATTTTTGTTCTATAGGAGATCGCAATAAGCCTTTAACTTCAATATAGAAGCTTTTCGCTTTTACAAAGACAAAATAATTGCTATAACGTCATTTTATCGAAATAGCAATGCTTTTATAGAGCATATCAGGCTTCTTTATATTAAAAACGGCGAAGATGCGTTCATTTAATTATAATTGATCATGTATAAAAAAACAACAATACTTAGTTTATTTGCGCTACTTTCTTTGGGTGCCAATGCACAGTCAACTTTGCAAAAGGGAATGTGGAATGCTGCTTTACATAGAAGCGACGGCAACAAAATAGTTTTCAATTTAGCTGTTGAGCAACTGAAAGGCAAAACTGTGCTTTATGTAGTCAACGAACCAGAGAAACTTTTGGTTGATGATGTTCGCCAGGTAAAAGACTCTTTGTTTATCAACATGCCCTTTTTTGAATCCTCATTCAAACTAAAGATTATATCGAAAGACAGTCTTTCTGGCACCTGGATTAAAAGAGGAAGTGTAAAAGATGTAGTGATGCCTTTTACAGCATCAGCAAATATAGCACATCGATTTGAGGCCACAAAAGGCGATGCCGCCCAACAAGTGCAAGGCAAATGGGCAGTTAACTTTGGTAAAGGTAATGACGATGCCGCAATAGGTGATTTTACACAAAATGGAAATAAAGTAAGCGGCTCCATCCTCACCCCTTCAGGAGATTACCGTTATCTATCAGGTATTGTATCTGGTGATGAACTTTCTATCTCTACTTTCGATGGTGTGCACGCCATGGTATTTAAAGCCAATGTTACAAAAGACAGCCTTAAAAATGGCATCATTTACAGCAGCAATGCCCCAGTGCAAAATTGGGAAGCGAAAAAAGATGATACTGTTAAATTAGCCTTCAATGATGATTTAAGACTTAAAGATGGTGAAGATGGTACATTAAACTTCAGCTTTAAGGACCTAAATGGAAAACAGGTATCTATTAAAGATGAGAAGTATAAAAATAAAGTAGTGATTATTCAATTATTGGGAAGCTGGTGCCCGAACTGTATGGATGAAACAGCTTTTTTAAGCGAATTCTATAACAAAAATAAAGACAGAGGTGTGGAAGTGATTGGCCTGGCTTATGAGTATACTACTGATGTGGCGAGGTCAAAAAGTAGCCTAAGTAAATTTCAAAAGAGATTTAATGTTAAATACCCAATTTTAATTACGCCTGTAGCCTTGAATGATCCACTAAGAACAGAGAAAACTTTACCACAACTAACGAAGATAAGTGTTTTTCCAAGTACTATTGTTTTGGATAAATCTGGTAAAGTAAGTTCTATCACTTCAGATTTTGCTGGTCCTGGTACAGGAGAATACCATATTAAATATAAAGAAGATTTCGAGAAAAAAATAAACAAACTACTGGAAAGCAAATAATTAAAAGAACCAAAAAAGATAAAGTCAAACTTTCCAGATCCTTATTTGTTCAGTTAGAACAAATACTGGAAATATGAACATGCCATCAACGACTGAAATTGTAAATAAACTTAAGCATATTGACTTAAGTGTAAATGAAGACCCTAACATCGATCAGGGCGAAAGAGCATTGTCTGTAGTGGCGGGAACTTATTTGCTTTTCAAAGGAATGGGAAATATCATTAAACACCCTATTCTTGGACTCATAGGAACCGCTGCCGCAGGATTGTTGCTTTACCGTGGAACTACAGGCTTTTGTCCGGTTTATAAAAAACTAGGTAAAGACACCACCGATCCGCAAGCTATCAATATTACAGAGCGTATTACCGTCAATGCACCACGCAAAGCGGTAAATGACTTTTGGAGAGACCTTTCCAACCTTCCTAAGTTCATGAAGCACCTGAAAACTGTAGAAACCTTAACAAATGAAGAGTCTCATTGGGTGGCTAATACACCAGGCAACCTGATTGGCTTAAGCTGGAATGCAGAAATTACCAGAGAGGAAGAAGGCTATTATATAGGATGGCAATCTATTGAAGGATCTATGGTTGATAACGCAGGAAAAGTAGAATTCCGGGACGCATTAAACGGCACAGACACTGAGCTTTTAGTGGAAATTAATTACTTCCCACCTGCAGGAAGTGTAGGCCGTGGACTTGCTTCTTTGTTTAATGGTGTATTCGAAAATATGATCCGTGAGGACATCCAAAATTTCAAACAATATGTTGAGCAAGCAGACTTTAGGAGTTTTGCAGGCTTGACAGACACAAGATAAATTACTTTTTTAGAAGTTAAATTAAAAATATTCAAAGGGTTGTCTTTTTCTTAAGACGACCCTTTGTTGCGTAAACTGGGTTTTTAACTATGTTAGGGCAACATTAAAGAACTACACTCCTACTTAAAAAAATATGTTAAAAATAAATACGAAAATTAACAGATAATAAATAATATTAATATATTAGCGTATGATTTATTAACTAAAAAACTTTCCATATGATGAATAACGATAAAATAACTGAGTTAAAGGAACTTTATTCAACTGCCTATCATTTAAATGTAGACATGATAGAGTGTTTAAATTCGTTTAAACACGTAAGTGAGTTGTATTTTAACGCATACAGGCATTTTAAAAATTATCATATACATATTTTCTCCGACGATGTTCAATATTATATAGAAGAAATTAACGAATTAGATAATGGCGTAGATACGCTAATTCATAAGCTCCAGGCAAACATCACAGAAACCTACGAAATGGAATCTTACTTGTTCAGGAATTCTAAAGCAATGGTTAATTAGAGATAGCCAAAAAATGTGACCACAGTCATTTTTTGAATCCAGGCTTTGACATAAGTTTGTCTTATTATTCTTAATCGGTGGATATCGATACTCATATAAGGGGTTGTTCCGGGAAGTTCAGCCCCTTTATTACATCATTGATTACAAGCCACATGGGATACTCAAAACCCCTCATTCACTATTTTTAGGCTGTTTTGAAAGCTGCTTCCT
Organism: Pedobacter sp.; assembly: GCF_045628745.1. Lineage (GTDB taxonomy): Bacteria > Bacteroidota > Bacteroidia > Sphingobacteriales > Sphingobacteriaceae > Pedobacter. Next base: position 8,903 of record NZ_JAZQPU010000478.1, on the reverse strand, counting down.
TAAATTTTTTAAGCTATATAATTTTAAATTTTATTCATTTATAGCTACCTTCATCAAAAAATTTTAATCATGAATACAATCTGCAGCACAATAATGAGTAACTCTCAAATATTTTCTATTCTTGTTCCTATTTGCGTGGTAATTGCAATCGTTGCTATATACCGTACCGCTGTTGCCAACAGAAAACAAGAAAATCACTAATTCATATTAAATTTGTCGTTAGGGATTTTCACCACATTGGAGGCGAAAACAATCGACACAATTAAAATACCGATAACAATAGCCAGTGCTATTTGTAAGCTAGAGTAAATCCGGGACCCAGAAACTGCAAATTCTGAGTTCCTGATTAACTCTTGCCCTACTTCAGTCTGGATTTTTGTGAGCTCTGCTAATTTTTTAGTGGTGGTACTAAATGAAGTTTTACCCTTCGTTTCGAACAGCGACCTGGCTGCTTCTATCGAATGATCATCACTTCGTGATAATATCTCATTCTCCATTTTTTTGGTATCTATTAACTGAGTCTTCAACTCATCAAGCTGTTTTCTTTCCTGTTTAATTAAAAAGGTCTGCTCATACTTGCCTACCAGCGAATCAATAATGGTATTTTGAACGGCTAACTGATGCTTTAAGAAACTGTGGTCAATGGCTATAGAATCGATATTGTATAAGGCTTCTTCTAAAAGATAGCGCTTTCCATATACATTCTCGGCTAAGTGAAACAAGTCTGTTGCCGGAATCAACCTATCGTTATACATAGATACAAAAGCATTGTTCATGTCCTTGATGCTCTTATCCTCTAGTATCCTGATCAAGATAGAACAGCCCATAATGCAGAAAAGCATCAAGGCGATGGTCATTTTATTTTTTATTGAATAGCCAAATTTCATAGGTCTTCCATTGGAGTGGTGAATAAATTCTGTGCAAAGTTGACTAAAAACAACTCTCTTTTTGCCCTCGTTACTGCGGTATACAACCACCTTAAAAAATCAAGGTCAATCATTTCTTCGGTAAGGTAACCCTGGTCTACAAAAACGGCATCCCATTGACCACCTTGTGCTTTATGACAAGTAACGGCGTAAGCAAACTTAATCTGAAGTGCATTATAATAAGGATCTTCCTTAATTGCAAGCAAACGTTCTCTTTTATTCGTAATATGCTCATAATCTAGCAAAAGACCCTCATAAAGTTTTTTACTTTGCTCATAAGATAAGTTGGGGGTTTCTGCCTGAAGGGTATCGAGCATCACTTTACAGGTGATGCTGCCAGCTTGTGGATAGTCTAAAAATTCTAACTGCACTTCACAAAAACGAAAACCATAACGCTCCTCTTCTTTTCGCACCCTGGTTACTTTTGCCATATCCCCATTGGCAATAAATGAGGTAAACTCACTATCGGGTAACCAAAAATAGTTATTACGCACCACCATAATCTGGTCACCACCAGTTAATTCTTCTTCTCTATATAGCAATCGTGCTCTAATTTGTTGATTATACACATTAGCAGATTTATTAGAGCGACAAACAACCAGGCAGTTTTCAACGTCATATTTGCGGTAAGCATATTCCAGTCCTTCCACTAATTTAAGCCCTGTCATTCTGAAGATATCTTTATAACCTGCCGTCATAAATGCTGGAAGATTAACTTTCGCTAAACTTCCATTTTCCTGCTGTTTGCTGCCATCACTGATCAATTGCCTTAACATGGTGGCATTGGCTAAAATTCCTGATTTCTTCTCCTGCCTCACTACTTCTTTCAGTTCTACTTCCACAACATGCAGGTGAAAGGTATCTATGAGGTGTTTTTTATTTAAAGCAGGACTATCCAAACTCCCTACAGGAGGAAGTTGTGCGGTATCACCCACAAATAAAACAGCGCAATTTTTCTGGTTATAGACAAACTCCATCAGGTCCTTTAAAAAACTTGATCCATTTTGAGTGTTCCACTCATCAGCAATCATGGACGCTTCATCAATAATAAATAAAGTGTTTTCGGCGAGGTTCGGCGCAAGCTGAAAAGCCATTTCCGTAGAAACAGCGACTTTTTTACGGTATATTTTTTTGTGTATGGTCAATGCCATACGCCCGGAATAACTGCTCATCACTTTTGCTGCCCTCCCTGTGGGTGCGAGCAAGGAAGCCCTTAATTTAAATAAAGGCAATGCTTTTACCAAGGCAGCCACAGAAGTTGTTTTCCCTGTACCTGCATAACCTCTTAAAATAAAACACTTTCCATCCAGTTCCCCCATTAAAAACTGAGCCATTTGATGGCAAAAATTCAGCTGCTCTGCTGTAGGAGAAAAAGGATAAGATTGTGCAATCATCATTGCTTTATCCATTTTACAAATATGCAATGGTGTGGTTATAGAAAAAAGAATTAATTTTGCTAAGATGAATATGAAGAACAGCATTCTGCTCCTTGATCCGGAATTCGATCCAAATATGGCCCCACAATGTAATTTGCTCCTGCGAATAACGAATGATAGTTTTTCATATGCCATTGTTAATCAAGAAAGTAGAAGTCTAAAGGCTGTTTTTGATGAACAAGCCTGCAGTGACATGCTGCAAACGCTCCAAACAAAAATAAAAAACGACCCTTACCTTAAGTATCCCTATAAAGAGGTTAAAATTGCTGTGTCTACCAATAATTGTATAACTGTTCCTAATGAATTATACAATGCTAAAGACCTTAACGCATATACAAACTTCTTTTCAGGTGATGCCGGCAAGACCTTACATATCAAAAATAACCCTGCATTTGATTTCACCTCCATTTTCAACCTGGAGCAAAAAATAGAAGACGAGCTTGACCTGCACTTCACATTGGCCAGCAAGCACGAACAAAGTATTGCTTTATTGAACCTGGCGGATAATGTTGCTGAGGGTTTACTGTTTGACTTTACAGCAGGTTCCTTTACGGTGGTTCAGGTTGCTAACAACAAGTTGGTATTTAAGAATAGTTTCGACATAGAAAATGCCGAGGAGTTCAACTATTATCTCTTGCTGCTGATTAAACAACTGAAACTTGATTTAACACAAGTACCGGTATTTTTATGCGGAATCATCAACGAGAAAGACAGCAACCATACTATTCTTCAAAAATATTTTAAAAAATTAAAGTTCAGTTTACCTCGCAACGAGGAAATTGACTGCACTATTCTGGAAGACATGCCAGCTTATTATTACAGTACTTTACTAGCCATAGACTTATGCGTATAATTGGAGGAAGGCTTAAAGGCATCCGTTTAAATGCACCGGAGAACCTGCCGGTCAGACCTACAACAGACATGGCTAAAGAAGCCTTATTTAATATTTTGTATAATGCCTACGATTTTGACAATTGTAAAGTGCTCGATCTTTTCTGTGGCACAGGTAACATCAGCATTGAGTTTGCTTCCAGAGGACTTTCTGCAATTACCGCGGTCGACAAACATTCTGGCTGTGTTTATTGGGTAAAATCTGTGATTCAAAAATATGACTTGCAGGCCATCGATGTTCAAAAGGCTGATGTATTTAAGTTTCTGGAGCAACACGAAAAATCTTACCAGATTATTTTTGCTGATCCCCCTTATGATTTACCTACCATTCCATTGATTTCTGAGCTGGTGCTTAAAAACAACTTGCTCACCGATAATGGTGTGTTAATTGTGGAGCACCCTACCAATTTAAGGTTAGAAGCCCAACTGGGTTATAAGGAAACCAGGAAATATGGTAATTCTTCATTTAGCTTTTTTGAAAAACCAGAGTCTCTTCTTGAAAAACCTAATATCCTTTAAAATGAAAACAGCTTTATTCCCCGGTTCATTTGACCCCATAACCATTGCTCACGTTGACATTTTAAAGCGCGCCCTGCCCCTATTTGATAAAATTGTGGTAGGCATTGGGTTAAACAGCAGCAAACAAAGTTTCCTTTCTGCAGAAAATCGTTTGGAAATTGTAAAGGCTACCTTTGCTGAATTCAGCAATATTGAAGTACAACTTTATGAAGGACTAACCATTAATTTCTGCAAGCAGCTTAACGCTCAATATATGATCAGGGGAATTAGGTCGGTAAGTGATTTTGAATATGAACGCCCTATTGCTCAAATTAACCAAACCATGATGCCCGGTATAGAAACCATTTTTATCCTGACTAAACCTGAGTATTCTGCCATCAGCTCCACCATAGTCCGCGATATTTTGCGTAACCATGGTGATGTCAGTAAATTTGTACCTCAGCAAGCCATAGCCTTTTTATAGGCTATGGCAATTAATGAAAGAGCAATTCCGGAAGGCTTGTTAAAAAAGCTTTCCGGCAGCTAAAACATCAAATATTAATAAATAGGTGTTTTCAAGCAGTGGCTTCAATTCATCTTTACCAAACCAAGCTGCTTTAGTGATGCCCTCTTCCTTTTGTGGAATCAGCTTTGGTACACCTTTCACGGTCATATCGTACCAATTTGTTTTTTTGAGCACAATTTTATTGCCTATTTCATAAACATGGAAGGTCTTGCAAAGCTTGTCGCCGATGGTTAAAATCTTTACACCACATTCTTCTTCTACCTCACGTAACGCAGCATCTTTCATTTTTTCACCTTTTTCTACCTTTCCTTTCGGAAGATCCCACTTTTTATTTCTGAAAATAAATAGGTATTCATTGTCTGCATTGCGAACTAAGCCACCAGCCGCTTTAATCAGCATACAGTTTTTCTTGATCGTTTTATACACCGCTTTGGGGTCTTCAGTTAGTAAAACATATTGATTTTTGGATCCCTTATCTAAATTTTTATAAAATGTTAAAAAATCAAATAATTGTAAATCAAGTTGTTGTAATTGATTACTTTGTTCAGGTAAGGTATCTGTTAAAAACAAAGTGTTCTCGTTGATATATATTCTGTATTTATTCATAGTATATGTTCAAATATATTTTAAAGCGGTTTTTGTATTTCTCGTAGAAAGTCACACCCTGTTCAAATAGGTTTTAAAGCGGTTTTTAAAAGGCATTTTCTACACTTTTTCTACGTCTTTCTACCATTTCTATCAACTGTAACAGAGACAAAAATACAATAATTACTTCTACCTTTTTACAGCATTCAATATAGTTGTACTTGGATAATACTTTACAGATTTTACCATTGTACCTGCATAGATAAATTGAATATCAAGTATGACAGGAGGAAAATTATTAGTTAATAAAAAATCGCCAATAGGTTTTTCGAGTGCTACCAGCATTTTATCAGTATATTCTTTCAAGCTTGTTTCTATAAATTTCACTTGATATGGTTCATCCAATGTTGTAAGATCAATGATTAATTTATCATCATAACCTAAGAATCTACTAGGGTTCTCGATTGCTGAAGATAAATGACCGTTCCCCCTAACCCAAGCATTTAAAGCAAAAACAAGTGCATAACCAAAATTAAATTTATCCGTTTCCATAGCAACAAAATTACTAAAGATATTAGTAAAATAAATATTTATTGAAATAAAGTGGTTTGATGATTTTTTATTCTTTAACATTGAGTTAGAGCGTTAATTAATATGACCTATACCTGTAAAAAGGTGTAGGTTTTTTTATGCTTGATCATTTGGTGGGTTAACTTTATCATTTAGCTTTCCAAAAATCCCAGTAACAATTTCCTTGAATTTCGTGGCTACGGATAAACCAGTAAGGCTTTCAATATTTTCAACAATACCACTTAACAAAGCAATAATTGGTATACCTGCCAATATCTTAAATACACCCATTGTCTCACCCAAATATGCCACTTGAAAATAATGGATCGTTAATATATATAGTAAAAATAGGGTAACGTCCTTTATCTGCTTAATGAGAAATTCTTTCAAATTTATTCTTTCATTCCTATCTATTTTCAACCAGATAGTTGTAATAGCATCAACAACAATTAGAAATATTAACAACCCTGTTATCTGCCTAGCTGGTTCAACCCATATCAGAAATAAACCAATAATTTTTAAAAACCATAATTTCAATGATAGTAAATTTGATAAATACTCCATCCTATGTAGTAGTATAAATTTTAAACTCACGTTTTCTTCTACCTAGTAATATTGGTGCACCACCTGCATTACACCAAGCAGTAAACCACTTTTCAACTTCTAATATTGATGAATTTGAATTTATCTTTTTGACTAATGTACTATCAGAAAATGCTTTGACACCAATATTAAAGCAAAGAGATACCATTGCATTAAATTGATTTTGGGTAATGGGTACCTTGATAGCCTTATTAACTGCTTGCTCAAATTGCACAACTATTTTATCAAATATTTCATCGCATTTAACATGGGTGATTTTATCACCCATTTTCACCTTATCACCATTTGGATAAAAAGTAAACCCTACTCCTATTGTTGGAATTTTAACGCTATCCAAATATGCACTAAGCACTACACCCTCTTCTTTATATATTAGCTCTCTACCTTTTATATCTATTTTCATATTAATTTCTTCCTCCACCTCTAACTGGCCTTGCGCCATTTACAACTGCATTATTTCTTGTGGTATATTCACCATCCTTATAGTTAACCATTTTCACGTACTTATCACTTGCTACTTCACTATCATCTAGTAACTCAAAAAAATCAATTCTATGTTCATCCATTTTGAGATTAGTATTACTTTTATAAGGCAAATAAAACCCTGTAAGCGTCTGTATTTCATACACCTTCCCATAATCAAACTCACCTTGAAATGAGCCTGAAAACAGCCTAAACGGTTGCCTATATTGATTCAAAATACTTTGCGTTGCAAGCTGAAATAATGGTTTACTTTCTGTTTTTCCTTCTCTGTACCAATTAGCTGTAGGGAGCTTTGCAGATGCAGTTTTGATCAAAATTTGGTTGGTTAACCCTATGTTGTCAAACTCACCTAAAGAAGGCTGAAGCTCATCATAGGTCTCTTTTACATTTTTATTTGATGTGATGGAAAAATTATCACCGTAACTTCTTGCTGATGATCCAGCTTTGATAGTTGGCGTGAATTCCCTGACAAGACAGTCAGCATTATAGTTTGGCATTGTGAATGAAGGCATTATTCCGAAATCTAATTTTGTTGTACCATCTGGTATGGTAGCAGATAATTCAACACTAAACCAACTCTCTCTATTCTCATTTACCCTACCTCCAGATGGTGCAGGTAATTTGCACATAGCAGGTGTATTTTTAAATTCAGCTCTATATTCAATTTTGGTTACTTCGTCTGTATTACGTTCACAATACAAATAATATACACCACTAGGTGTAGTGGCTTTGACCATAAATCTTAGGTTACCTGCGTACCCAATTTTCATACTTAATTCATCATTGCTGTTATCTGTCAATACACCTTGATATGCATTTCTAATTGGAAATACCATATTAGTTGAATAGCTAATAGCATTATCTTCTGCCTTAGTTGAAATAAATATTGCATCACCACTTTTTGGAAAAGCTCTTTTAGCAATTGAAATATTTCCCGATTTATTCCAAGACACTGGAATTGTTGAACCAGTATCCCAAAATCTGAAATAATTATTGGGTAATAAATTTGAAGGATCTTGAATTTCTGAGTTAATTTCAACTTTATTATATGCAGGTACATAACTTGAATTATGATCACCACCGATAAATATCAAATCACCTGTTTTTGATATAGATTTCCTGATATTTTCAGTTGAAACTATAGGATTTGTAGCATCTTGAATACCTTCAAAATTGATATTATATGTTCTTCTGGTTATTACCTCGTTAATTTTATAATTAACCCTTTCAACAAAGTATTTGCCCTCTTTATAGTATATATAGCATTGAAATAATTCTAAAACCATTTTCAATACCTCATCACATTTCAAAGCGTTTAAATCATTTTCTAAAAATATAAAAGGGTTAACGGTGAGGTTATTAAAGGCTTCATTTTTAAGGCTATTACGGTCTATTCTAGACTCGAAAATATCATTTGATGTAATGAGTTGTGTACCGTTTTTTAATGTGCCTAAGCAGTTTAAAATAGCTTCTGCAAAGGTTAAATCACCAAGATATACTGTGCCATTTCCATCTGCAAAATCCATTAATTTTAGATCGCCTAGACCATCAGTAGCTCTTAATGATATTAGATATGGAGCTGATACAAAAGGCTCTGAGTAATTATCTTGGATAACATAACCTTGCCAATGAAGAGTGTCATTTTTCCAAATTTGAACTTGAAATTCTTTTGCATCTGCAGTCATTATTTCAGTAAATTGACCATCATACTCACTGAAAATATTTAAGATACACTCACTACCTCTTATTATTTCAAATTTATTCTCACTGTTATTTGTATAGTTTATTTCTACAGGTGTACCGCCCATCCTCATATCAATTTGAGCTGAATTGTAGTCCTTTTTTAATATATATATTTTGTATTTATTACCTTTTATTGAACCAAAGGCACATTTATATTTTATCCCGTATGCCATTAGTTAGTCCTGAATTGCTTTTTTTGTTCATTATTCAAAATACCAACTAGGGTATTTCCTTGAATTCTGAATTCTACTTGACCTCCAAAGCCACCGCCCATATCACCAAGCATTCCTTTGAGATTATTTAATGGTGTTACTATCTCAGGGTTACCCCTTCCAGCACTTGGATATTCACCAAAAATTGCATTAGTTGGTGATGATACAATACCACCATTAGCAAATGCTGTACGTTTTCCACCTTTATCATTTTTACCACCACCGAGTAAACCACTAAAAGCACCTGCTGCTAATTTTAAAGTCACACCTGCTGCAATAGCTGCTGCACCTGCAAGAATACCAGCCCCTGGAATTAAAGCAGCCACGTCTAATTTTCCCTTTAGCACTGCAGCAGCACCATATTCGATTAATAAATCACCGAATTTCCCTAAGAATCCACTGAATGTTTTTAATAAACTATCTCCCAATG
>NZ_JAZQPU010000477.1:0-5620 GCF_045628745.1 Pedobacter sp. | reverse complement strand
TCCTTTTGCACGACGAGAAGCTAATACTCTTCTACCGTTTGCTGTAGCCATTCTTTCGCGGAAGCCGTGTTTGTTTCTTCTCTTTCTTTGCGAAGGTTGGAATGTTCTTTTCATAACTGTATTTATATCTTAACTATATATTTTTTAAATAAGAGGTGCAAACATAGCGTAATTATTGTACAAATCCAAATACATTTCCAGGTATAATGATTTTTAACTTCATCTATATTCCTAACGATGTTTTAAGCTTGATATAACCCGTTTTACTTACCGGTAGCCAAATGTCAGATTTCAAAAGTACCATATAACTATCTTTTTCCTTCAGTTCTATCCGGGACACCTGCGACAAATTTATAATATAAGAACGATGAATACGAATAAATTGAGAAGATTCTAACGTTTTCTCAAAAAAACTCATGGTTTTGTTCTTAAAATAGATGCCATCGGTCGTGCTGATCTTCACCTGATCATCATCTGCCTCCAGGTAATGCACATCCATCACGTTTAATATTTTAATAATCCCATTCTTTTTAACCACAATCCGGTTGCTTTGTGCTGGGCTGAGGGCGGCAATATCTAAATGATCTCTGTTGAGCGATTCTCCGTGGCTATGCTTATTCAGCAGCTTCTGTATGGCCATATCAAACCGCTCTTTTTCAATAGGCTTCAATAAATAATCTATCGCATTAACCTCAAAAGCCTTGATGGCATATTCATCAAATGCGGTGGTAAAAATTACATCAGGTGGCAGCTCTACTAACTCCAGCATCTCAAAACCACTGATCTTAGGCATCTGAATATCCAGAAAAATAAAATCAGGTTTAAATTGAGTGATGGCTTTCAACCCTTCAAAGCCATCACTACATTCTGCCACAACTTCAATCTCGGAATACTGTTGTAAATAGAATTTAATAATATCTCTTGCGAGGGATTCATCATCAATTAATATGGTTTTGATCATGGTGTTGCGGTATTTTTAGCTGTGTGACAAATAAATTAGGCTCTTCGGTGAAGGTATGCAGTAAATGTTGATCTGCAAATAATAAATATAATCTTCTTTTTATGGCCGACAAGCCGAAACCGGTACCACCGGTTGCAGTTATTTCTGGATCAAAAGGATTTTTAATCGTAAACTGCAACACCTGATGTTCCACCGTAACCTCAATAGAAATGGTGATGGCTGCAGAAGTATTGTACAACCCAAACTTAATGGCATTTTCAACAATAGGCTGCAACAATGTTCCTGGTAAGGTTAAACCGAGCGTTTCCTCGGCTATTTGCACATTAATATTTAAACGATGGCTAAACCTTACTTTCTCAATATCTAAATAAAGCTGTATATATTCCATCTCTTCCGCTACGGTAACCCAAACATCATCGTCTCGCTTAAGTGTGCCCCGCAAAAAGGACGCTAATTTAGTAATCATCGGGCCGGCTTCTTTGGGATTCACGATGGTCAGTGCATAGACAGAATTGAGGCTATTGAACAAAAAGTGAGGCTGCAGTTGGTGTCTCAACCGGTTTAATTCGGCTTCTTTAGCAAGGTTTTGTGCCGCAAATAAACGTTCTTTCATTTCCGACTGCTCTTCTAGTTTATACCACAATATATTAACGATGGCCCACCAGGCAAGAAAAATAAAAACAATGGTAAACCTAAAGGGCAGCGAGAGGTCCAGAAAGATCGCATATTTTTTCTCCGTAATCAGCAGATTAAGTATAAAACTACTGGAAAAAGTTACAAACAGCGCTAGTATTAACGTAATGACCAGCACAAATACCACAGGTTCATTTTTTGGCTGGTAATAGCCTAGCAGGTTGCTGAACACCATGCAGCAAAAGGCAAGTAAAAGGTTGGAGATACAACTGTCTGCCAATGAGATCACCCATGTAAAATTAAGCAGGTAATAAAACATCAGCACAAAGGCAACTACATAAAAAAGAAAGCCACCTACGGCTATTCTTTGTATCCTTGGAACAGATAATGGTCTGGTTGTCACAAGCCTAAGGGTTAGTAATTTTTAACATCTACACCACCAAACATGGCAACCCCCTTAATCACTAAAATCTTTCTGGGGCCATCAACAAAAGGAGCCACAGCCCTTTTATCATCCATACCACCAAAAATAGCAACAATTTCTGATTTGATTTCCCAGTTTGGCGGAACAATTATTTTTACCCCTCCAAAAATAGCAATCACATCCAGGGTTATGGTATCCTGAAAGTCTGCATGACTTAAATTCAGTTCACAGCCACCAAAAATAGCGAGCACATCTCCGCCTTTAAAATTCTTGGAATACACTTTCTGGTGTGCACCACCAAAAATATTCACAGAGTCAATCACATCATTTTGATCTACCGTTACAGGCTCTTCCGTATTTGCAGGTGCATCAGTTTGATCTTGAAAATTAAGCTTTGCAGATTTACGTTTCCACTTTTCCATGGCACTGGTCTTTGGTTTCAAGATTAAAAATAAACCCAAAAGGATAAAGATAAAAGCCAGGAAATACTTGCTGAAATCAAAATCACCCATATCTTCAATGGTGAAATAGCCGCCTATCAAAACCATAATTAACCAACCACCCCCTTGAAAATTACGCTTTACCCCAATAAAAAGACCAATGGCAATCAATAAAGTGTGCCAGCTGAGAATCCAATCTGGAATTTCAATGCCAAAGTTCCTTAAGAAGAACACTACTCCAATGACTAAAAGAATCAGGCCACTCCAAACCCGGTTCGTTGTGTTGCCGTTATTTATATTGCTAAATTTCATTTGTATATTATCTTTTTTCTAAGGGTGATCGAATATCATTCAATGAATGGTAATCAAATGTAGGCAAGCAAGTATTCATATACGAGAGCCTTGCAGTATAGCAGGGTAAAATGTCGGTGAATAACAGGATTTAGTCGGTAAAGCGTTTATTCAAAAAAAAGCCTAAGGAATAGCCATATAAATTATGGCCACTCCTTAGGCTAAAAAAAACTTATAAAAACTTATTTAGTTCTTAGCAAATCTCTGATTTCTGTCAACAATACCTGCTCTTTTGTGTCTTCTGGTGCCCCAACAACAGGTGACGCTTCTTGTTTTCTTTTCATTCTATTGATAGCTTTAACCATTAAAAATATGATAAAAGAAAGGATGGCAAAATTGATCACTTCCGTAACAAAATTTCCCCAGGCAAACACTGGTCCCACTGCCCTAGCCTCTTCTAACGAAGCTGTTGGATTAGCCGTCAGAAAAGTCCTTACTTTTTCACTTAAGGGAATGTAGAAATTCGTAAAACCCTTATCACCAATCAATAAGCTGACGGGTGGCATAATTAAATCGTTAACCATTGAGGTAACAATTCTCCCAAACGCACTACCGATAATCACACCGACAGCAAGATCAATAACGTTTCCCTTAATGGCAAACTCTTTAAACTCTTTAATGAAACTCATAAAAATATCTTTAATATCCATTTAGACTCTACTATAAATCTATTCATTTTTTTAATTATAGTTTGTATTTTTTGGTAGGAAAATTTTCATTACATTACAATAATCCTTTAAGTGATTAGTTTATATCTAAACCAAATGCTTAATTTTGAAACGGGTTTAATGCCATTTCTACAACATGCTAAAACAACATTTACAACAAAAATTACTTCAAAAATTATCACCTCAGCAAATTCAATTTATAAAGTTGCTGCAAGTTCCTACTGTGTCGTTAGATACCCGCATAAAAGAAGAATTAGAAGAAAATCCAGCACTGGAAGACCCTAGTTTAATGATCGCGGAAGAGCCTAAAAATGAATATGATGATACGCCAGATGAATATGACCCCTCTTCTAAAGAAGAAAATACGGATGAATTTAATGTAGATGATTATTTACAGGATGATAACGTAAATGATTACAGCACATCATACAACAACAGTGACGATGACGAGGAGAAAAAAGAAACCCCTATTGCTATTGAAAGCACCTTCTTTGAAAGTCTTCAGGAACAATTAGACTTAGTACCTTTGTCTGACCAGGATTTTATAATTGGTAAACAAATTATAGGAAGCCTTGATGATGATGGATACCTAAGACGCCCTATTACTTCCATGATTGATGACCTTGCATTTTCACAAAATGTGATGGTAGATGAGGAAGATGTAATGGAAATGTTGAGGGTTATACAAAGCTTCGATCCTCCGGGCATTGCCGCAAGGGATTTACAGGAATGTTTAACACTCCAATTGAAACGCAAAGAACAAACGCCTCTGATCATTAAGGCTATACAGGTGGTAGAAAGTTACCTTGATGAGTTTACACGTAAACACTATGATAAGTTAGAGAAATCACTGAACTTAACCAGCGAAGAGTTAAAGGAAATCATCAATGAAATTCTCCGCTTAAACCCTAAACCAGGTGATTCTAACCAGGTAACCACCAAACAACTGCAAGTTATCCCAGATTTTCACGTTTCTAATAATGACGGGGTTTTGATTTTAACGCTAAACTCTAAAAATGCACCTGAGTTAAGGGTAAGCCGTTCTTACATTGATATGTTTGAACATTACGATAAAGCAGCGCTGAAAGATAAAAAACTGAAAGAGGCTGTGCAATTTGTAAAACAGAAGCTGGATTCGGCAAAATGGTTTATTGATGCAATTAAACAAAGGCAACAAACTTTGCTTAAGACCATGAACGCCATTATGCAGTATCAATATGAGTATTTATTGACTGGTGATGAGCGTAAAATGCGCCCTATGATTTTGAAAGATATTGCTGACAAAATTGATATGGATATCTCTACTGTTTCAAGGGTAGCCAATTCAAAATATGTGCAGACAGAATTCGGCACGTTTCTTTTGAAATCATTCTTTTCTGAAGCCATTCAAACCGAAAGTGGTGAAGAAGTTTCTAATAAAGAAGTAAAAAAGATCTTAGAAGACTGTATAGGCAGAGAAGATAAAAGAAAACCGCTGGCAGATGAGAAATTGACAGAGATTTTGAAAGACCAGGGTTATAATATTGCCCGCAGAACTGTAGCCAAATACAGAGAACAAATGAATATTCCTGTGGCAAGACTTAGAAAAGAATTATAAATTACAGATGCCTATTGGCTGTAAAACACATCCAATAGGCAATTCCTGTATTATGAAAGTAAGTTTTGTCTGAGCAAAAACTCCAACTGCTCGTTAGCAACCAATAACTTCTCTGTAAGTTCCCTGTTCTCTTTCCTTAAGGTATAAATTTCATAAGCTTTCTCAATATTAATCCTTAGATCCTCTTCCATCCATGGCTTTTGGATGTAGCGGTAAACCTGGCCTTTATTTATGGCGTCAATCACCGCATCAATGTCTGAATAGCCTGTTAAGATCATCCTTATCGGATCAGGATGTTTCTCTAAGATTGAAGCTAAAAACTCCACTCCTGTGGTTTTCGGCATTCGTTGATCCGTGATAATCACATGGATTGTTTCCTGTTCCAGAATCTTTCTTCCTTCTTCAGCAGACTCTGCGGTGAAGATTTTATAAAGCCTTCTGTAAGTTGCCGTAAATGCACTTAGATTGTGTGGTTCGTCGTCGACGTATAAGATATGAGCACTCATGTTTTCTCTTTAATAAAAAGTTAAAATTAGTTTTTTATTA
>NZ_JAZQPU010000476.1:0-3753 GCF_045628745.1 Pedobacter sp. | reverse complement strand
AACAGAAGATCCTGTACGTATTTCTTCCAGTCTTTTCTCCCATTGCCCTGTTAATTCTGCCTGGGCAATCTTTTGATCCTTCACAACATCGTAAACCGCAAGGCCTTTTGCAGTAGGAATAAGGTTTCTTTTTTCCCTGGTAATATATTCTCTGGTTATTAAGGTTTCGATAATCGATGCACGTGTGGCCGGTGTTCCTAAACCAGTGTCTTTCATGGCATAACGCAACTCTTCATCTTCTATTTCTTTGCCTGAAGTTTCAAGTGCTTTCAATAAAGAAGCCTCATTATACATCGGCTTAGGTTTCGTTTGTTTTTCCAGCAAAGCTTTATCGGCAATAGGTAAAACCTCTCCTGCTTTTACTTTAGGAAGTGAAGGGTTGTCCTCATCTTTCTTATCATCTTCCTTATCATTCAAAACAGATCTCCATCCTGCAGAGCGTATCACCGTTCCATTGGCAATAAAAACAGAGCCTGCAGCAATGGTAATCTTCGTAATTTCTTTAACACATTCTTTATGGAAGGCCTCGATCATTCGTGCAACTACCATATCATAAATAGCTTGTTTATCAGCACTTAATCCATAGGCAGTTTCGCCAGTTGGTAAAACAGCATGGTGGTCGGTTACCTTCTTCGCGTTGACACTCCGCTTGTTGAGCGGAACGGTCAAAAGATATTCCGCCTGTTTGCCAAACTCAGTGTGAGACTTAAATTTATCGAGCAGTGCAGGGATATTTGCAAAAATATCATCTCCTATATAACGGCTACCTGTTCTTGGGTACGACACTAATTTACTCTCATACAGGTTTTGTAGCAAGCCTAAAGTTTGATCAGCAGTAAAGCCCTTTTTTTTATTCGCTTCCTGCTGCAAGCTACTTAAATCATGAAGCAATGGAGGTGGTTCTTTTCGAGGTTTAGCTTCAACCTCAACAATTTCAGCACCCTGGGGAAAACCAGATTTTACATCCTCAATTTTCTCGAACAGTGCTTCAGCATCCTCTTTTTTATCGAAGTTGTTGACCGACATTGCTTTAAAAAGCTGTCCATCTTTATCAACCTGAATGCTGAGCTGGTAAAATTTCTGTGGCACAAAATTAGTAGATTCCAGGAATCTAGCACAGATCATGGCTAAAGTGGGTGTTTGTACCCTTCCCAATGACAAAACTGATCTTGAACCGGCAGAGATACTCAAGGCCTGTGTAGCATTCATGCCCACCAGCCAGTCTGATTCAGAACGACAATGCGCAGAATTAAACAAAGTATCGTAGTCTGTACCGGGTTTTAAATTTCTGAATCCCTCTTTGATGGCTTCATCAGTTTGTGAAGAAATCCAAAGTCTTTTAAAAGGTTTTTTGCACCTTAAGAAATAATAGATATACCTAAAAATCAATTCACCTTCACGCCCGGCATCCGTTGCTACAATAATTTCCGTAGCCTCATCAAAGAGCTGTTTAATGATATCTAATTGCTTTTTGACCGAAGGATCATCAACAAAACCGTCTTTAGTTTTTACCTTACGGATAGCCAGTTTAAATTTTTGTGGCAGCATTGGCAAATGTTGCCTGCGCCAGCCAATAAAGCCATACTCTTGTGGAGGTGCCAATTGTAGAAGATGCCCAAATGCCCAGGTAAAAGAATAACCCTTCCCCTCAATGTATCCATTCCTCTTTGTCGTTGCCCCAAAAACCTTCGCAAGTTCACGTGCAACAGACGGTTTTTCTGCAATTACAACTTTCATTAAATGTGGTTAAAGTCCGGACTGACAAATTTCATTAAAAATATCTTAAAACAAGCAAATGTTAGCAATTTGCAAAACACTTAAATCAAGAATGTTAGCCGAAAGCTGATTAGTCAAAAATATCCATTGCTACTTTGAAGGTATTACAATGCGCATCTACAATATCTTTTATTTGGGGAGAATAGCCCCCACCCATGCTGATTTGCAGAGGAATATTCCGGTCTTTACAAGCCTGTAAAACCAGTCGGTCTCTTTCCTTACATCCCGAGGGTGTAAGACTCAGCTTACCTAATTTATCCGTCGCAAGAACATCTACCCCGGAAAGAAAAAAGACAAAATCTGGCTGAACCTTTTTAAAAAGCTGAGGCAGAATTTCGGTAAGTTTAGACAAGTATGCTTCATCCTGCAATCCATCATCCAGCGGAATATCTAAATCACTTTGTTCTTTTCTGAAAGGGAAATTTTTATCGCCATGCATAGAAAAAGTAAACACACGGGGTTCATTTTTTAAGATTTCTGCAGTGCCATTACCCTGGTGAACATCTAAATCGATAATTAATATACGATGGCATAAATTTTTATTAACCAGGTAGTTTGCAGCAATAGCCTGATCATTTAACAAGCAAAAACCCTCACCCCAATTGCTCCCTGCATGATGCGTTCCACCGGCAACATTAAAAGCTACGCCATACTGTTTAGCGTATATTGCACCGTCAAAAGTACCCTTTGCAATCCTTCTTTCACGCTCCAACAATTGTGGCGTTAAGGGGAAGCCGATGCGACGTTGATCTTTGGCACTCAGGGTAAAATCTCTCAAAGACTCCCAATACTGCTGTTGGTGGCTCAAAAGGATAATATTTTCTTCCAGGGGTTCAGGTTCAAAAATATTATCCTTAGTAATTACCCCCTGATGCAATAATTGTTCGGGTATAAGCTCATACTTTAGCATAGGAAAACGATGTCCCTCAGGCAAAGGATGTGCATATAAAGGATGCCAGGCAATTTTGATCATTAGCCTAAAATTTCTGAAACGTGGGTTTTAATATTTGTGCAAATATCATCCAGGGGCAGATCATTGGCATCATAGCCAAAAGGATTTTCAATCTCTTCAGCAATAAGCTCTAAACTAGCCAGAACATATAAAATAAAGGGTATAATAGGCACCATGTAATAGCCCAGGCTCAGTACTAAACCAAAAGGCAATGTTGCAACATAAAAAAAGACAAACTTTTTGATGAAAGTGCTATAAGAAAATGGAATGGGTGTATTTCTGATTCTTTCGCAACCACCACAAACATTGGTAAATTGATTTAAATCTTCATTTAGTAATACCAATTGTTGTGCAGACATTTTACCTTCACGTTCCAGTGCATAAACTTTTTGAACAAGTTTAAGGGCAATCTGGTTAGGGATATGTACATCTTCCCGCACTTCAATCAACACACTGTCCTTGTCGTAAATCCTTTTTTCTCGCAAATGATCTTTCAAACAGGCAGCATATTGAGGGATAGCGCGGTTAAAAAAGGCATTATCTTCTTCTGTTAAACCCAGGGCTTTGATTTTCATAGAAAAGGTACGGGAAACATTTACCAGAGCACCTAATAATTTTCTTCCTTCCCACCACCTGTCGTAAGAGGTGTTGGTTCTGAAAACCAAGAGCATAGAGATGACAAACCCCAAAAGGCTATGCATCATTCCTATGTTTTTAGCAAAAGGAGTTTGAGAGAGGTCAATAAAATTTAAGCCCAGGTAAGCAACAATCAAAGATAGTGCTGCAACACCAATCATGATTGGCCATAGTTTTCTAAAAGTATCAGCTTTATGGAGATGGAATACAAAGACAAACCATTCTTTTGGATTATAATTAATCATTCTTAGCAGTGTTCATGCGACCAAAGATCATAAAAAAGCAAAGAAAATCAAGCTCAAAAACATAAATTCACAAATAAAAAGCCCTTCATTCCGTCAAATGAAGGGCTTAAGTAAAAATTGCTATTGAAATTTAGAATACTATTT
>NZ_JAZQPU010000475.1:0-44889 GCF_045628745.1 Pedobacter sp. | reverse complement strand
TTGTTTATCTTTAACCAGCAGTTTCTGAAGACCCGGGTAAACAAGGTAGGCCAGTTTAGTTGACAGAATACCAACGCCAGCTCCTGCAACAACATCACTAAACCAATGGTCGTTATTATAGATTCTCAAAACAGATGTAGCGGAGGCAACGGTGTATGCGGCCACACCATACCATGGCGATTGGTCACGGTATTCCTGGTTTATTAATTCTGCACCGGCAAAAACTATGGTGGCATGTCCAGAAGGAAAAGACCGATGATCAAGCTGATTAGGACGTTCCTTATTGCTCCATGTCTTTAATAGTTTTGCACTACCTACAGCAAAGCCTGCGGAAATTAATACCAGGGCTGTTTTTTCTTTAATAGCATGTTTGCTTTTAAGTCCTAAAGCCTCCATGCCATACAGGGCAACAAATGGTGCATACCTTAAATAATCATCTGCCGAAGTACTAAAGTTTGGCCTTTGTTCATTTCTTCGTTCAGCAATATGATGATCAAGGTTTTTTAGGGCTCCATCGTTCAAAGCTATTGCACCGTAACTGAGCGCAATAACTCCTGGCAAAAAAGTTTTAATGCCATTGTGTTTTGGTTGAGTAATAAGGGTATCTGTATATTGAGCAAAACCATTGAAGGTTAAACCTAAAAATAAGGTTGCTATAAGTATTGCCTTCATTTATTGATGTATATAAGGTTATGTTAAGGGCAGACTAATATAAAACGTAGAACCTTTACCTATCTTACTCTCTACCCATATTTCTCCACCATGAGCCTTAACAATTTTTGATGCGATATACATGCCCATCCCTAAACCAGATTTTTTGCCCACCACCTCGGGTTCACGGTGAAACTTATCGAAAATTTTTGTTAAGCCACTTTCTGAGATCCCTATCCCTTCATCAGAGATAGATAAGATCATCAATTCTTGCTTAGCATTGGTATTGATATAAATTTTTGTTGCCTTATCTGAGTATTTTGCAGCATTGCTTAACAGATTACTTAAAACCTGTTCCATTCTTAGCCTATCAATCATTACCCCTTTCGTCAACCCCATGTTAAAAGTAACATGATGGTCTGGCACAAGATGTTTCAGGTCCTCTATAAGCTTACTGAGGTAAGAATTAAAATCTGTACTCACCATTGCATATTCCAAATGGCCATTTTCAATTTTAGCCGTATCTAATAATTGCAGCGCTAAGGTAGATAGCTTTCCACATTGCTCATTCATTTTTACAATGAGCTTTTGTGCATCTGCTAAGGTCTTAATTTTGTCTGATAAAGCCAATTGTCCATAGGCTTTAAGAATTGTGATGGGCGTTTTCAACTCATGACTAGCCATGGAGATGAACTCCGTTTTAAGGTCGTTTAAATATTTTGATGCCTCCAGTTCTTCTTTTTGAAGCTCAGTTTTTTGAATAAGTACCTGCTTGCTGTTTTTTAATTCTTCGTATGTAGATATGGGGCCCAAATTAGTAAGCATTGCATTTATCTTCTCAATCTTTAATGATGTTAGGTTCATTGACTTGGGCAAGCCTATGGAAAATTCAATAAAAAACAAATCATCCTTAACATAAGTATCAAAAAAAGGAACTAACTTTTTAGCGAAATGAAATAAAGATTTATCAATTACAGATTCAAATGCGGGATAGAAGATATTGCAAACTAACTTAAAGCGATGATCGCGTTCGGCAATGCCAATGGTCAGTACACCAGTATCTGTATGATCTGTTATTACCCTTACAACTTCAGAAACAGCACCAGCAAAGGTGCTTCTCGTAGAAAGACTTAAATGAAGCAGCTCGGCCAGCCTGATAAATTTCTGACTGGACAAAACTAAATCCATTTCGCTTTCCAGCGTAATTTCTATAAGTCTCTTCATCGTTATAAACGTTGTTTTTTATAGCTCATTCCGCTATCATGAGCAGTAATATGTTGTATTTGCACTGGTTTTCTCATCATGGATTTACAGTTGATTAACCTTTAGAATTACTACTGACATATCATCTGTTTGCCGCCCAAAGTCTTTGTAAATGGCCGCTGCAAGAATGATAGGGTCGTATCTTAAAATGGTAGGATGTTTAGTGAAATCCCATCTTGACTTTATGCCATCAGAACAAAGTATTAAGTAGCGAAAATCTTTAGCTTGAATAACATATTCCGTCATTGTGTTTGGGATATTATGCCCAATTATGCCGTTATAAGACATGATATTCCTGACTTCGTTGCCATCAATTGCTTTGGTAGAGATATTCCCTACTCCAACTATTTTAAATAACTTATTTCTTTTGTCATAAATTACTACAGTCCCTACCCCACCACGGGTCTTCTTAAGCACGGGATGCATTGCCCTGATGAGCTCGTCTGGACCTGCTAAACGATACGATTGGAAAAAATCATTAGCTTCAATGACCACTTTATTTGCTTCAGTGCCATGCCCCAGGCCATCAATGACCATGAGTTTAAAGTAAAGTTCTGTATTTGTGTACATACAGCCATCACCACTTACGGTTTCGAAAGGTTTGGCAAGAATTAAATGGCTGACGAGGACAGGCTCGATTGTTCTTTTAATGTCTGATTTATATATCCGGGAAACCAGTATAGTACCCCAGCCTACCTGGCTATAGATAGAAAAGAAATCAGAGAGGCGTTTGATGCTCCCTAAGCCATATCCTAGTGTAGTGGAACTGGAAATGCCATCTAATAATACCGAGGACAGGTCATTAATACCGGGACCATTGTCAATACTGATAATTTCCAGGTATTGAGCGGGGCCTTCACCTATAACAGCACAAAGAACTTCCCCCCCTGTAGCATACTTTTCCAGGTTCGAGGTAATTTCGGCAACTATTAAATCTATATGATTGATTTTTTGCTCAGAAAAATTAGCGGCTAAAGCCTGTCTGTGAATACCTTTTCTGAGTAAGGCAAAAAAACTTCTTTCGGATGCAGGATAACTTATATGATTGTTAACCATTACACCATTTAATAATTGATACAGTGGTTCCTACACCCGGCTCTGAAGTGATATCAAAAACATTAACCAGTCGTTTTGTTCCTGGTAAACCTAAACCCAGGCTCTTGCCTGTAGAATAGCCATCTTTCATCGCTAAAGAAATGTCAGCTATCCCGGGTCCTTTGTCCCTGAAGGTAAGCCTTACGCCTTTATTTCTTTCTTGCATAACAGATTCAATAATAACCTCACCACCATCTCCATATTTCAACATATTACGCACCAATTCACTCGCCGCAGTGATCAGTTTAGTCTGATTAAGCAAACCCATCTTTAAAACTACGGCACAATCCTTCACCTTATTCCTGAAGGGAACAACATCCTGATCTCTTTGGATCTGTATAGATTGTTTAAATAAGGTGTTAATCATTTGGCTTAATCTTCTTCAGTTTCTTCCTCGTACAAATCTATTTTGTTACGCAACAAGTCCATCCCTTTCTCTACATTTAAAGCTGTATGAACCCCTGTTAAAGGTAATCCTAATTCTATAAGTGTAATGGCCACCGCAGGTTGCATGCCTACTACGACCGTTTCTGCATCAAGAATTTTAGACATGCTGGCAATGTTTCCAATAATGCGTCCCATAAAAGAGTCAACAATAGAAACAACAGAAATATCAATCAATACGCCCTTTGGATTGGTAGCGCTGATAGTTTCGATGAGATCTGCCTCTAAATTTAAGGCCAGCCGATCATACAAATCTACTTGTATAGTAACAAGCAAAAATGGGCCCATTTTTAAAATTGGTATTTTATCCATTGTCTACTTGACTAACATCTGTTTTTTCACTTCCAACTTCAAGGTTTGGAAAGAGAACCTCAAGGCATGTGCCAAAGTTGCTTTTGTGATAATATTTGATAAGTCAATGCCCAAATGAACAATTGTTTGTGCAATTTCCGGACGAATACCACTGATTACACATTCTGCACCCATTAAGCGAGTTGCTGCAACAGTTTTCATTAAATGTTGGGCAACAAGCGAATCAACCGCCGGCACACCTGAAATATCAAGAATAGCAATACTGCTTCCTGTTTCAACAATAGCCTGCAACAGGTTCTCCATCACCACTTGAGTTCTGGCACTATCTAAGGTCCCAATAATTGGCATGGCCAAAATACCATCCCATACCCTGATCACTGGTGTAGATATTTCGGAGATTTCGTCTGTTTGTCTTAAAATTACTTCTTCACGTCCTTTAATAAAGGTTTCAAAAGTAAGCAGACATAAGTTATCAAAAAGGTTATTTATTTTTTTACTTTCATGATAAAGAACTGCATAATCTTCTATTTGCTCTTCCATAACAGCTAAAATTGCCGTTTTTAAACCACGAACAAATTGTTCTGTTTCTTTTGGGCTATACCCTTGCTTAGCTCTGTTTATGGCAATTTCCGACAAGCTATCAATTACAGGCTCAAGTTCCCTGGAATTAATTTCTTCAATGTTGTTAGCATTAAGATTTTTCACCAGTAAGTTTAATAACTCTCTGGATTGCTCTTTAATCTCATAAGCACTGGTTGCATCTTCATGCTGCCCCTGCTGGCTCATTTGATTTTGGATCCATCGATCTAAAATAACACTGTTAGATTGCTGAAGAATCTCAAATATATTTGTTCCCATTTTTATAAAATTGTTTCCAAAGATAAATGAAACTAGTTAATTTCAAAGGAGATGAATTTTTATTACAAAAATAATCTGAGATTTATAATGATGCCCATGAACAACTAATTTAAAAGCACATGTTTATTAGTTTCTATAAATTACTACATTAGGACTGCAAAGCCCAGAATAAACCTGCACAAAAAAAGCACGCAACAATCTGGCGGTCAAACACCTACAAATAATAAAATTAATGAAAAACTTATTACTCTTGTTGCCATTTTTTATTTCAATGGAGTTGATGGCTCAAAATGCCAAAACTATCCATGAAAAAGCTATTGTCATAGATACACATAACGATGTATTACTGAACCAAATGAAAAGTGGTGCAGATTTAGCAAAACGCCTTACAACCGGTAATTTTGACTTGGTGAGGGCAAAAGAAGGTGGTTTGGATGCACAAATATTTTCTATTTGGTGCGGAGATGACTATGGCAAGGGAACTGCTTTTGCCCTAGCAAACCGCCAGATAGATTCTTTGTATGCTTTGATTAAACGCAATCCAGATAAAATTGTCCTGGTGCGCAATAGCGAAGACCTTAAAAAAGTTGTAAGCCAAAAAAAACTTGCCGCTTTAATAGGTGTTGAAGGAGGACACATGATTGAGGACAGCCTTACCTATGTGGATAGCCTTGCAAAAAGAGGAATGTGTTACTTAACGTTAACGTGGAACAACAGCACCTCCTGGTCCACCTCTGCTTATGACGAGACTTTTAAACGTGATAGTTTAACTCACTTCGGATTAAATGAACTGGGGAGAAAAATTGTACACCGACTTAATGAACTTGGTGTAATGGTCGATGTTTCTCATGTAGGAGAAAGAACTTTTGCCGATGTGTTAGCCACCACCACAAAACCTGTAATAGCTTCTCATAGTAGTGTCTATAATCTTGCTCCCCATCAGCGTAACTTAAAAGATGAACAGCTGAAGGCCATTGCTAAAAACAACGGTGTTGTATTTGTAAATTTCTATAGTGGATTTTTAGATCCTACTTATAAAGAAGCTACACCTGTACGTCCACCCCTAAGTTTATTGATTAAACATATCGATTATATGGTAAAGTTAATTGGGGCAGACCATGTTGGTATTGGGGCTGATTTTGAAGGTGCGGAATCTTATCCTTTAGAGATGGATGGCGTTCATGATTACCCAAAAATTACTGCTGCTTTGTTGAAGTTAAATTATTCCACAAAAGATATCAATAAAATCATGGGCGGTAATCTTTTAAGAGTATTAAAAGCTAACACAGGAAAATAAGCTAACCTGAAAATTACAGATGAACGCTATTAGGTATAGACAAGGTAAGGACCAGGTAGGGACCTGCTAGCGGAAAACCGTTAGCAGGTCCCTACTTAGTCACCAACAGCGACAGGCTTGATCGACTATCACATTAACTGAATCTTTAGTAAGTATCAACGTCATATTTGAAGAAATATAAGGAAATTACAGTTTATGCTTTTCTTGCCACAAGAAGGGTTTCAATTTCTTTTAAAGCATTTAAAATCCCTTCTCTATGTCTTTGCAGTAATTGCATATGGTCTGCATGATCTTGATAGTCGGCAATGTACTTGTCGTATTTTTCTATCGCTGCCTTTTCACCAGTAACCACAGCTTCAAGTATAGCTACATCTTCTTTACTGCTTAAAGCTTGCTTCAAATCTATCCATGTGCGATGTAAAGCCCCTAATATACCACCGCTTTCATTGTCGCCAACACCACCATGTGTGGCAATATGAGATTTTAGTTCTTCAGCATAACCTGCACGCTGCGCAGCATATTTTAAAAATACACCCTGCAGTTCAATCTTATCTGTTACTTCACAAGCTGATTCATAGCCTTCTTTTCCATCATTAACAATCGCTAATAGTTCCTGTAAATCGCTGATAATTTCTTTATTGCTTTCCATTGTTTATTTTTATTTGATATCTCTATAAACCAAATTCAGTCGAAATGGTTTTTTTTAACATCTTAACGATACACAAGTACACAATTATCAGATTTCAAAAACCACCCTAATCAACTGCTGTTTTCAAGGAAATAAAGATAGGTAGTTTATGAAACACACCCTGATCTTGCTCCTGGCTTTTGGCTTAACAAGTAGTATAGCATTAGCACAACGCGGTTTGCCTCCAAGGGCTAAAACAAGTACCGTGATGGTAACTAATTACCCCCGGCATGTAGATTTCCTACCATTTATGCGCAAATACCTTAAGGTACCCAGAGGATGGGAATTAAGTATTGCCGCTAATGGACTAGGGAAACCCAGGATGCTCCAACAGGGGCCTAATGGTGTACTTTATGTAACCCGCCGGGATGCTGGAGATGTTTTGATGCTGATGGATAAAGATGGTGATCATCAGTTTGAAGACCTTATTACCGTACTGTATGGGTTTAAAGGCGTGCATGGCATCACTATTAAAGACGGCTGGATTTACTTATGTAACAACAATGAACTTCGTCGCTATCCTTTAAACAGCGATGGCACTTTTGGAGCGATGGAATTGCTGATCAATGATTTGCCAGCTGCGGGGCAGCACCCGAATAGAACTATTGCTTTTGGTCCCGATGGCATGCTTTACATCACTATTGGTACACTTTGTAACGACTGCAAGGAGAACGACAAAGAGGCTGCTACCGTGCTGCAAGTTGACCCAAAAACCTGGGAACGGCGCATATTTGCTAGTGGTTTAAGAAATACAATTGGTTTTGATTTCCACCCTGTATCCGGAGAGCTCTGGGGAATGGATAATGGAGCGGATGGCAAAGGTAATAAATGGCCTCCTGAAGAATTAAATGTCATTACGGATGGTGGAAACTATGGATATCCTTATGCCTATGGCCATAATAAAATCGATAAAAGTCGTGAGGATCCTCCAGGAGATAATAAGAAACAATGGACTAAGAATGCAAATCCATCCATGCTCAACTTTAAGGCGCACATGGCCCCTATTGATTTTAAGTTTTTCGGAAAGGCCACTATACCTGCAGACTGGACAGGCGATGCCCTGGTAGCATGGCATGGCTCATGGAACAGCAATAAAGCAGTAGGCTTTAAGGTGCAGCGTATAAAATTTAAAGATGGAGTTCCGGTGCGGGCAAAAAACTTCTTAAAAGGATTTCTCGTGCCGGGGGGCAAAGCACGTTTTGGGCGTCCTGCCGGCATCGCTATTACACCTGAGGGAGTGGTCTATGTGTCTGATGATGCTAATGGGGTTATTTATGTAATTAAAAAAACCAGGTAATTATGAAAACATTTAAAGCATTTACCGTTGCCTGTTTATTTTTGATGGGCTGTATGGTAGCAGGCCCCGGTGCAAGGATAAATTTTTCTGCTATAGACAGTTATCCAGAGGGATTGGCATATGACAGTTTACGTGCTGTTTATTATGTTTCCTCAGCACGTACAGGTACCATCGGAACGGTAACTCCTGATGGAGAATACACGGTTTTACATGCAGATAGTACTTTAAAATCTACCTACGGTTTAAAAATACATCCAGACGGCAACAGGCTTTTTGCTTGTGTTGGCGATGCCAATTATAGCAGGTATAGCACTGCGGATACATACCTTAAAATGTGCCGGTTAATTAGTGTTGACCTTGAAACAGGCAAAAAGCTGTCTGATGTGGATTTATCTGGCCTATTGCCAGGCAAGCATTTCCCAAATGACCTGGTTTTTGATGAGCAGCAGAACATTTACCTTACAGACAGCTATGCCCATGCAATTTATAAAATAACCCCTGCCGGACAAGCATCTGTATTTGTTAAAGATAGTCAATTTGAAACGGAAGGCATTGGGGTAAATGGCCTGGTCTACCATCCTGATGGATATTTACTGGTAGATAACAGTAATACAGGACAATTGTACAAAGTAAATATGAAACAGCCACAATATGTACAAAAAGTTGCAGCCAATCAGTTTTTTCTTGGTGCAGATGGACTATTATTAAATGCAGCTGACACCCTTACTATAGTTGTAAACGGTGGCAATGATAAGATATTTCAACTCACTACTGATGATAATTGGAAAAGTAGTCGATTGTGTAGCACCACCCTTTTACTCGACCGCTTTACCTACCCTTCTACTGCAACGCTTAACAGCAACGAAGTGTGGGTGATGAATGCAAAGTTTAACGAATTGGTTGATAGCAATGCAGTGCCCTCCAAAATATTTGCTATTCAGCGTGCTGATTTTCTTCCAGTTCCGAAACGCAAACTGAAATAATTTTTTCCCCTTGTTACCTTGCTGATTCAATAATGTCCATCAGTTTTTTATAGTTGTTATCTATATTAAACGCTGTGTTTACTAAATATAAACTATGCTGGCGATGTTCTTGTATGATTGCGGGTTGCAGCAAATACTTTTCTATTGCCTGATACAGGTCATGATAAGCAGCATTTATTAAAAATCCATTTTTATGATCTGCCACATAATGTGCGGTCCCGTTATCGCGAGAGCAAATGATAGCCAGGCCACTCGCCATAGCTTCTAGCTGAGATACGGAGGCTGGTTCCCGGATACTGGGCATTAAGAAAACATGGTGTTGCTGATAATGGCTATCCATTTCCTTGTTTGGCACATTTTTAATTAAGGAAATAATATTTTGTAACTGACGGCTTTCAATGTCTGCTTTCAATTGCTCATAATAGTCCTCTCTTTTTGCTGTGCCTGTGCTTCCAATGATGGTCAGTTTAAAATTCGGATAGTTTTTGCTCAAGTGTGCTGTAACATCCAGCAGAAGCCTGAGGTTCTTTCTGGGTTCATACTTGGCCACACATAGAAGTTTAATTGTTTGAAGCTTGCTTTCTAAGTCAGGTCTAATTGGTCGGGGCGAAATAAAAAAAGGCAGGTAATCCATATACGAAAGTGAAAGTGTTTGGTCTCCTTGATTTCCTGTATATAAAACCGGTGAAAACCATTTTATTCTATACCTGTTGGAGAGCACATAATCGTAAATTTTTCTCAATAAACTTACCCGCTGCACTTGTATAGGATTTTGTGTATAATAGATCAATTTAATTTTTGACCATAAATAAGGATATAAAAGCCATGAATATACTGGTTCTGGTCCACCCCTAATGATCAGCACGTCGGGTTTAAACGCATTGATCATTTTATAATAAGAAACAGGTTCTGGGAGCGCATATTTTTGAAATGCTGAAATATCAACGCTTTTTTTAAACAAGCGAATATAAGCCTTTGTTAAAACCGATATAGGAATGATTTTAGGTACAAGTGCCGAATAATCTTCACTGTTACCTTGTCCCATTACAAAAAAATCAATTTGATGACCTTCCTGCAGGAGTTTATTAACTAAAGAAATTTGATTGGTATGGAAACGCGCCGCTATAAATAATATCCTCATTAAACAACAAAATAAATTACCTTAAAGCTATGCTATTGATTGGTTAAAAGAAAACCATTGACACAAATAGGTTAAATATTATCTATAAGAGAATGTTTAACTATATCAATATATTCATAAATATTAGTTTAAGGAAACATACAATTCACATTTCGTTAACCATTGCCCTTTTACTTTGTGCCACATGGCTGAATAATTGCCATAAAAGGGTTCGTTATGGTAGGTCCATACCCCTTGCTCCCAGGCTTTATCACCGCTTGCATTAATTTGAATGTTTGATGGTAGACGTTCAAAAACAGGGCTACTATGGGTAAACATGTATTTCCATTCTGCAATAACTTTTGCTTTTCCCAATGTGTGGCTGCCATCACCAGCTACCTGTAAGAAATCGGACAACCAGAATTTGGAAACGCCACTAACATTTTTCTCTAAAATTGCCTTATTTGAGGCTAGTCTTGCTGCTTTGATGAGTGCAACGTCTTGTTCAAAAATCATTTTCAAAGTTGCAAATTTGTTAGAGGATACTCACTTAAATTTGCACTATTTTTAGGAGGAATTTGCGCTGCCTCCTTATACAAGACAATTTTAATAATACAATTAGGATTTTTTAATATTTAAAGCCTGTAAATGACCAAGGATAAGTTGCTTGAGTGATGGCCATATATTATTTGCAATAATTCTGTATCCCTCGGCGGATGGATGATAACCATCGCTTAAATTTAAATGTGACAGGCCTGCTACCCCTTCTAATAAAAAAGGAATAAGCTCCATGTTATTTTCAGCAGCTAGTGTGCGGAAAACATAGTGATAAGGGGCTATTTTATCGGCGGCAATCCAGGCAGGAATTTCCATCCCTAACAATAACATGGATATTTTAGGAAATGTTGCCTTGACTTTATGAATGATAGCCTGGAGGTTCTGGTGTGTAAGGTGGGGCGGAATATCCTTAAAAATATCATTGGCACCTAACTCTAGCACGAAGATATCAAAATGCTGGTCTAGGTATAAATCTATCCTTTTCAGGCCGTCAAATGATGTTTCGCCACTAACGCCTGCATTGATAACCTGCATAGACATATTTTCAGCATTAATTTTTTGCTGGATCAGGGAAGGTAAAGATTCTAAAGAAATGTTATCTAAACCATAACCTGCAGTAAGGCTGTCTCCAAAAAAGAGAATTGTACCGGAGAGGTTTTGGCCATATTGTTGAGAAGAAGCTGACATATATTTAATTTACAATAAGGAATCTAAGTGAATAGGAAATTGATTTATTCTTTTACCTGTAGCATGATATACAGCATTGGCAATAGCGGGAGGCATGCCAACAAGGCCAATTTCTCCCACTCCTTTTGTACCCAATTCATTTATGATGCTGTCATTTTCTTGGATAAACATGACATCCAACTCATGAATATCTGCATGAACAGGGATGTGATATTCTGCCAGGTTTTGATTCATGTATTTGCCCAGCCGATGATCGGTTATCGTTTCTTCGCGCAAGGCTTTACTGATGCTCCACACCATTCCTCCTAAGATCTGACTTCTAGCCGTTTTAGGATTGATAATGTTACCGGCAGCTACCGCCGTTAGAGCCCTGGTTACATTAATGACACCCAACTCCTCATCAACTTCCACTTCTACAAACACTGCACTATGGGCCGCTCTGGAATAATTTTTAAGCCTTAAGAGATTTGGGACAGAAAAATTTGTTGTTTTTATAGGCTTGCCATGGTTCGCAGACATGATGTTGAGCAAAGAAATTCTTTGTGTAGAATCTGACTTTAAAATTAGGCATGTATCTTTAAAGATGACATCATGGAGTTTTGCTTTCGATAGTGGCGATCCTTCAAGACTTTGCGCTTTTTTAAATATCTTTTTCCGTAAGGCCTTCCCAGCAGCTTTTACTGCAGATCCAACACTAGAAGTAGTAAAGGATCCTCCTTGTATCGGTGCAAAGGGCAACTTACTATCCGCGTATGCAAAAGTGACGTCGGCAACAGGCAGGCCCAATTCATCAGCAGCAATCTGTGTCATCACTGTCAGTGTACCCGTGCCGATGTCTGTGACAGCACTTTTTACGAGTAATTTACCTTCAACTGTGAGTATGGCCTCTGCACGTGCAGGCAATTGATTAGACTCCCAAATGCCAGTGGCCATGCCATAACCGATAAGTTTGTTACCACGACGCATGCTGCGCGGTTGAGGATTTCGTGCAGACCAGCCGAATTTCTCTGCCCCTTGCAGGTAACAGGCCTTCAGCTCTTTGCTGGAATATGGCCGATCAACACTCACATCCCTTTCTGTATAATTAATGAGCCTAAGCTCCAGTGGGTCGATATTTAATTCATAAGATAGAGCATCCATGGTACTTTCTATGGCATGCATAGCTGTACTCCCTCCTGGCGCACGCATATCTAAAGGACTAAAAACATCAAGAGGCAAAATTTTATATTCCATCAATGTATTCATTGCTGGGTATAACATATTTGAGTAGTTAACCACCACCTCTGTATAGTCTTCAAACTGTGAAGTCTCCCCAATAGCTGTATGGTTTAAAGCTTTAACTTTACCATCGGCAGAAGCGCCGAAACGTGTTTTCTGATACGTTGGTGGCCTGTGTCCAAAAGTAAACATTTGATGTCTATCTAAAGTAACTCTTACCGGCCTTTTTAACTCCAGGGCAGCCATAACTGAGAAAAACAGTTGGTATTGAGGTCTTAGTCCTGAGCCAAAAGCACCACCAACATACGGGGATATAACACGTACATTTTTGAACTTTAAACCGAAAACATTGCCTACATACAGTTGGCAATTCACTGTGCCCTGAGTTTTGTCGTATATAGTGACTTTTCCCTTACCTTCATAAATAGTGGTTGTTGCAAATAGCTCTAAAGGATTGTGATGTTCTGTGCCATGGTAAAATTCTGCAGCTACTGTTTTTTCACTCTCCAGGTAGGCTTTTTCAAAGTCTCCTGCTGGCTTTGGTGGCATGGGCTTTAAAAATGTGGCCAATCCTGCTTTGGGTGTACGTGCATCGTCAAGGTGATCCAGTAAATTTGTTTTAAACGGCTCTTCCTTATAGTTGAATTTAACCAGCGATGCTGCATAGCGGGCAAGTTCAAAATTTTCTGCAACAACTAAAGCAATAGGCTGGCCGTTATACTGGATTTCCTCGTTTTGTAACGGGCGAAATGGAGATCCTGGTGGAGCATCCATATCAGCATAGGAAAGATCAAACCAGGCTAATGATGGACGGTTTTCATGCGTAAAGATTTCTATTACTCCAGGCAATGCTTTTGCTGCGGCAATATCAATATGCGTTATTCTTCCTTTGGTGATGCTGCTGTTGACAACATAACCATATAAAAGACCCTTTACATTGTATTCTCCCGCATACTTGGCGGCGCCTGTTACTTTTTCGTATCCTTCGATGCGACTGATTGACTGTCCTATTAATGGCGGTGTTGGCATCATTTTAACTTTATTTTTTGTAAAACCAGTATGCTTTGGCTAAATAAATCTTTACGCTGATGGCTGAGCACCTGGTAGTTGACTTTCCGGATCAAGGGCCATGAGACAATTTCGGATGATTGCTCTTTTTGCCAGCTCAATTTTAAAACTATTGTATTTATAAGGCTTTGCCCCTTCCAAAATGATATCGGCTGCTATACTAAAGTTCTCCCGTGAAGCCGTTTTACCTATTAAAAATAGCTCTGCTGCGGGTACTCTCCATGGCCTATGGGCAATGCCTCCTACCGCAATCCTTGCCTTTGTGATGAAACCATCATCTAACTCCAGGCCCGTAGCTACTGACACCAAAGCAAAAGCATAGGAATTACGATCACGCAGCTTTAAATACGAATAGTACTTAGAAAAGCCTTCCTGGGGAAGATCAATTCCTGTTATCAGTTCGCCAGGCTGCAGATTATTGTCTATATGAGGGGTATCGCCTGGTAAGCGGTGGAAATCAGCAAAAGGTAGCGCCCTATCCCCCAGTGGACTAGAAAAATGTACCACGGCTTCTAATGCAGCTAAGGCTACACACATGTCCGAAGGAAAAACAGCTATACAAGCATCACTGGTTCCTACAATAGCCATGATACGGTTGTAACCATCAATGGCTGAACAGCCTGTGCCCGGCTCACGCTTATTACAAGGACTATTGCTATCATAAAAATAATAGCACCGGGTACGCTGTAAGAGATTTCCGCCATTTGTGGCCATATTTCTAATTTGTGGGGATGCCCCCGCAAGAATGGCCTTTGCTAATAAAGGGTATCTTTTCTCTATAATGGGATGGTAGGCTGTATCCGCATTGGTCATTAACGCACCTAGATGTAAACTGCCATCACTTTTCTCAATTAAATGATGTTCGGTTTGAATTTCATTAATGTCTATTAGAGTATGGGCTTGTGTTAGCTGATACTTGAGCAAATCTATCAAATTAGTTCCCCCAGCTATGTAGTGTGTTCCTCGATTGACGTTAACTTTTTGTAAGGCCTGTGCTATGGTAGTTACACGGGTATAGTTGAAGTTATTCATGGTTATCCCCTCCTTTTACTTCCATGATGGCGTTGATGATATTTGTATTTGCACCACAACGACAAAGGTTGCCGCTCATCAATTCTTTAACTTCCGCTCTACTATGGGCCTTTCCTTCCTGGAGCATGCCAATTGCACTACAAATTTGACCTGGTGTACAGTAACCACATTGAAAGGCATCATGTTCTATAAATGCTTGCTGAAGTGGATGTAAGTTGCCCTCTGTAGAAATGCCTTCTATAGTAGTAATTTCTGCACCATCTTTCATGACTGCAAGCGTTAAACAGCTCAATATTCTTTTACCATTACAAAGCACCGTGCAGGCACCACATTGTCCATGATCACAACCTTTTTTGGTGCCCGTGAGATCAAGATAGTCCCGTAAAGCATCTAGTAAGGATACCCATGGTAACACATTTAAGCTGTATTTTTTCTGATTGATTGTGAGTGTGACAGAAGTTGCTGACGTTTCAAGCATAAGTTTGGGGTCTAATGTTGTAAAACAATATTTATGCCATCAACTGTGTCTGAGAAGATTAGATTTTTTTTGTGATCTTTTCTATAGCTTTGGGAGCCCTGAATTAGTGAAGCAATACCTAATATTTGCACTTTTAGCTATCGCACTAGGCAACTCTTTTTTAGAATATTCTTTAAAATCAACTTCAGGAATTTAGGGTTACCAGAAATATTCATTTTTCTTCTTCATCTTTCTTTTTCATCTTTATGGCAGACTGGTAAAGATCTGTGAACTAAGCTACAGCTGTCATGCATAGATGAGGAAGTCTGTTTTTTCCCTTTTAGTTTCATTACCCGAAATTATAATAAAACAAAATATGGAAGCACCTGTTTCATTATTCAACAGTTATTTTATAATTAACCATTATAGAATAAATAATCTATTATTAATATATATAGACTAATAATTGTATATATTTGAATTATAGAATATAAACATTATAAATAAGAATTAATAGATGAAATTATATGCTGTAATCACAGGTGATATTATTAACTTCACACAGCTTTCACCACAGAATAGGTATGCACTGATTGAGGAATATGAAAGTTTACTTAAAAGCTGGATTAAAAAAAGCAGTGATGCTGAAATATACCGGGGTGATAGCTACCAAATTATATTTGAAGATATCCAGGAAGCGCTAACAAAAAGCATTCAACTTTTATGCTGGTTTAAACTTCATTCTGATCATACCCAACAAATTAATCTTGGCACAAGAATATCAATTGGGATTGGAGAAGTTTCTTATCGTGGTAAAAATGTGCTGAGCTCTGATGGAGAGGCATTTCATCTTTCCGGCCGCAATTTTGATCAGCTCCGGAATGGGGAATATTTAGCTATTAAAACCAATAATGAAGAAAAAAACAAAGCTATTGATGTGATTTTGAACTTTATCAACAGAATTATAAAGGAATGGACACTAGCACAAGCGGAAGTAATTTTTTTGCTATTAGAAAATAAAACCCAACAGCAAATAGCCGATATATTATCACTCTCTCAACCATCTATAAACAGCAGGCTCAAATTGGCCAACTGGAAAGATATAGAACTAGCTATAAAATATATTTCAGATTTAGTACAGAAAAAATAATGGAAATAGGTTTATTGTTGCGGCTGTTAATAGCACATTTACTAACGGATTTTATATTGCAACCAAAAGAATGGGTAGATGACAAGGCTATTAAAAAGATTAAATCTATCAAATTGCTTTTGCATATCACTGTTACAACAATTGTGGCTTATTTATTTTCAGGATACTATACAAATTGGCTCATTCCTCTAACAATTTTCATTACTCATTATAGTATCGACATCATAAAAACCTATTTAAAAGATAGCTTTAGAACTTTTATTGCAGATCAATTATTGCACATCGCAGTCATCCTAATACTTTGGTTAACAGTTGAAAGAAGCTGGGATGAGTTAGCAGCACAATTATCAGGGATCAATTTACAGCCCGATTTTTGGTTAATTTTCACAGCATACTTATTTGTGACCTGGCCGCTTGGAATAATCATAGGAAAAGGGACACAAAGATGGAGAAATCAAATTGCTAAAGAGCAAGAGAAAGCTCAGTTAAAGAACTTATATAAAACTAGTTTAACAGGCGGATTATCTGAGGCAGAAAAGCCTCCAGTGCTACAGCAGGAAGAACAGGGCTTAGGGTTAGACAGCGCTGGTAAATGGATAGGAATTTGCGAAAGGCTTTTAATATTTACATTCGTCTTAATGCATCAATACACAGCAATTGGGTTTTTGATGACAGCCAAATCAATTTTAAGGTTTAGTGAGAAAGAAACAAATACTCAATTAAAAACTGAATATGTTTTAGTGGGTACTCTGGTGAGTTTCACCTCAGCAGCAATCCTTGGAGTGCTCATCACTTATCTTATACGATAAACAAGATCAAAGAGACTAATATGGTATTAAATTCTGAATTCAATTATAATTGAGTCAATTTATGACCTAAGATTAAAGTTGTTCAAGACAATTACATCACAAAATTCAAAAAAGACAAACATTTAATGATATAGGCTGTTTTAATTAAAAAACTAATACTTAAGGATATGGGATTATTAAAAACAGTATTAATAGGTGCTGCAGTATATGGCGCCTTTAAATATGCAACAAAAAAAGACGCCAATGGAAGGTCAATAGTTGATGACCTTAAAGATAAGGCACCTGAATACATGGACAAAGCGAAAAAGTTCAAAGAGGACTTAGAAACTAAATATACTGGTAAGGAGGGTTCAGTTACAGACCCCGCACCTTAATCACTAGAAGTCATGGCAGAATATCAGAATAAACCACATTCAAAGAATAATTGGCTATTATGGTTAATTGCAATTATTGTGGTCATAGCTCTAGTTATATTTTTTACCAGAAATAGCAATGATAAATTAGAGGACATGGCAGCTGCAAGTGACTCTGCAACCATTGAAAGTGAGATCAATGCAAATTGGTCTGGGGTAGACCCAAATATACCCGTATCAAATTACGAGGAGTTAAAAGACACTTCAGTAGAAGTCCGGGCAGGAAATGCTTATACAGTTTATAGTTTAAAAGAAGCTGTTCTTTTTGAACCTGGAAAGTATGAAGTCGGCAAGAATGGTGCGGAAAAATTAACTCAAATTGCTAGGTCAGCCAAGAAAAGATACGCTGATGGTAAAATTACCGTATATGGTTATACAGATTCTACTGGAACAGATGCTAATAATAAACAACTTGCATTTAAAAGGGCAGATGCTGTTAAATCGTGGTTAGTAAAGTATGGTGAATTTGATGCAACACAAATAAACATCCAAACACAAGGAGAATCAAATCCTATTTCTACGAATAAAACAGCACAAGGACGTGCTGAAAATCGCCGGGTAGATATTGTGGTTAGGAAAAATGAGCAATAGGAGGAAGATCTAAATATATATTACGCTCCATACAGATTTCCATCATTTATAGGAGGAGGTGTATAAAAGCCTAAATCAATACTTTCACTTGCTTCATAAACAAGTGAAAATATTGATTTAATATGCTATAAATGGCAGGGAATCACATTCTAAATTATTAACCAGTTTAGTACTATATTTGAAAATAGATGTCTTCTTTAAATATGTACTAGCCACTTACTTGATTTGACAATAGGGTTGGTCACTTACACACAATTCCTCACAGGCTCGTTCGTAACAGACACAGTTCATTTTACAGTCTCTAGGAAAATCATTAATCATTTTGTTTTCTATTTAACGGTTCATATCGAGTTTGAAAGGAAGTGCTTTGTAATAACTTTTTGTAGTCCTCTAATAAAGAAATGTATTTTTCCATCCAATAATAAACTGACTCCTGACCTCCATATTCTTTAATGAATTTAGGACTTAAAAGCCTTTCTTTGGTTTTAAGTTTATTCTTGTTGATTTCCAATTCTTCATTAAAATCTTTTGAGAAATCATAATTAATTACCTCCCCAATTCCACAAATGACATCAGCATTTAGACTTTTTTGCTGAAACCAATTATATAATGTTCTTCTATTAACTTTCATCCTCCTGGACAATTCACTAATATTTACATTTTGACGTCGAACAGCATGCTCAACTATCTCTCCAGCATTTAATTTCATAATGTTATCGTTCAATTTCATAGTATTTTAATACTTCAAGGAATTTTAACTTAATAATTGCGCGCGCTTCATTTAAATAAAACGAACGTATATTTTCATTTAGATAGGCGTTGAGTATATTATAAATCAAAAATATATATTTTTATAAAATAACTGAACCTATTGCTGCTCATTTTTTACCTGTTTATGTTCATAGCGGCCAATTGCTTAATATGATAGCTTTTATTTGTTTTAATATAAACGCTCTAGGAAGCATGTATTTTTAGCCAACGATTATAGCAATTAGTAAAGTTACCTTGATTAGAAAACCCTAGGATTAATGATATTTCCTTTTTAGTACACTTAGTTTCTCGCATGTATTGAGAAGCATATTGCATTTGTAAGCATCTAAAATAATTAAAAGGACTAGTTTTATAAGTACGTTTAAAGTCTCTCATTAATTTAGATACTGAAAGCAGGTGTAATTTAGCTAAATGAGCAATTGATGGAAAACCAATAAATATTTGTGTCTGTAAGAATTGGGCAACTTGAGGCATTTTATTATGTATAGTTGGATTATAATCAAGATTCCTTGAACCATGTTTATATATCATAAAATTGTTAATTGAAGCATTAATAGATTCTTTCTTTCTCAGTATTAAAATTAAAAAAAAACCAGCACACCTACCCTGCTCTAAATCAGGATAATATATAGCATCGGCATGATACCTTCCACCGGAAAGAATATCTATTTCAAATTCGAAATGTTGTGTTTTACCTTGAAAAACATTTTTAAGATATGGCAGATGCATATGATAGATTTCACCATACACTTCATCTAGCGTCATTTTGCCAATAAAATCATTGTTCTTTTTTTTAAAGTAAAATTTGAATAGTTGTGAAGCAAACCTACAAGTAAGGTTAGTGTCCCAATAGGAACATAGCGTGTTGTAAGAATCAGAAAGAGAAAGCGCTGGATATTCTTTGGATCTAAGAGTCATTTTTACTGGACATTTCAAGATTAGCAGGTAATAAAATCATTGAAATTAAATCTATAAATAATCTGATAACAAAAACACTATATTTATTAGAAGTTTCTACTGGGCTATGCACGGTTTTTTATCAATAAATTAGTATAATTTTCAAGTAAATTGATGTATTTATTTTTCCAGTACTGAGCTAAATTCGGGTCATACTCCTCCCTTACATGATTTTCACGTTTAAGTTTTTTTAATTCGGAAGTGAGTTCATCAAATTTTTCTGGTAAATCTTTAATAAAATCATGATCAAGAACATCACCAATTTTATTTATAACGTCTAAACTAAGGTTTTCTTTTTTAAACCAATTGTAGATAGATTTACGACTTACCTTTAGTTTTCTGGAAAGTTCGCTTATACTAATTTTATGACGTCGTATAGCAAGCTCAATGATTTCTCCATTATGCATATAGAATTTTAAAAAGGTTACAGAACTTAATAGGTATTTGATTTACATAGCCTCTCCCTGCTAACCGCATTTTGGCTTCGGTAAAGTGGAAAATGGTCAATAGTTGATTCTGCATCAATATTTAACTCTTTTAAGATCTTGAAATAAGCTTGCTTATTCACAATGTAACGCCAGGTTTTGAAGTCAAATGTCAACTTTGAAAAGGTAGTTTTCCATTTATATAAAGAATCCTCCTTATAACCTAATCCACCGCCAAGATTATAATATTTCATTCCTTTTTCCCTTGCTATAATACTGATTTCGTCAACCATAAACTTCGCCGGGGATAAATCCCTGTATTCTTCTCTAGTTGCAATTAAATGTCCTTGTACAATTTGATTGTTAAAACCAATGATAGTCCCACAAATTGGATCGTCATTTTCATTGCATATGAAGTATAATTTGGCTTCATACTCTTTTGAATTTAATAAAGTCACACAATAATCCTCAGTAAAAACGTAAGCGGAAGAAGCACTTAAGCGAGACATATTTTCTTTATAAATGCAAACGAATAATTTAATATCAGCCAATGTAGTAGCCTCTCTAAAATAAAAACCTAAACGCTTTAACTGCTTAATTTTACTATAAACTTTTTTATAATTTTGACGTTGCACATTTAATGGAATTGCCAGATCTATAGCGACTATCTGGCCATTATTCCAAACTCCTCCAAATTTTCGTAATAATAAATCCTGATTATAAAATGGATGCAATCGCATAAAAATGGAAACAATTTTTTCTTTTGCAAGATACTCTTGTAACGACTGCATCAACCTATTTGCAAAATCAGGTTTGATTTCATTAAAATCCATGTTCGATATAGGACCATTATAACCAAAAACCGAACTTAAATCAAAATATTCGGTATCATTTATTGCTCGTTTTAAGAATGGAAACGCAATAAAATCACTCCCCTCCTCATATACATACAAAAGTGGGGTGCCACTTTCATCTAGCTTATGGTAAGTCCAGGAATGATAAAAATCAACATTAATAGCTCTTTCTACATAAGATATCCATGCTTCTTTTTCTTCCAGTGTAAGAATCTTCCCGTTGCCTTGTTGTTTTAATAATTGAAAATATTTAATAATTGTCAATTTCATCTGGTTAAAAGGATACGAATATGATTCGTCTTTAAAGCCAAGCTTATTGTAAATGTTAATGGCAGGAAGATTATCTTTATGAACTTCCAGGCTAATATATTGTAACCGTTGTTCAATAAAAGCATACTGTAGTATTAAAACAGTGGCTAACCGACCTAAACCTCTACCCCACCATTTTGGTTCTCCTATAAATAAATGAAACTCCGCATCATTTTCTGTAATTTTGATCAACTGGATGTTACCAATATATTCATGAGTTGATTCAATACATATGGCAAACCTCATCTGATCCTTAGCCTGTAAGGCATCCGCTAACCATTTCTCTTCCATTTCTTCGGAAATGCAATAAATTGGTTTAAATCTCGAATGCTTCCATATTTCAAGATTATTTCTCCATTTGTAAGAAATTTTGGCATCCTCCAGTGCCAATGGGCGTAAGTAAACAGTCTCATTCATAATAATTTTTTTAATACGTTAATCATCCTTTTCATATCTGTATGTGTATACCTATGGTCAATTGGCAGACACATGAGATGAGCCGATAAATAGTTTTCATACATTTTTTTTGTAGTCCAGTCAAATACATTTGGCCAGTAAATGGGGATATAAATCCTTTTTTCTAAAAGTTTAGCTCTTATTAAAGAAGAAGAATGCACAAAGGGATACCCTAACGCTCCGTTTATTGATGACACATCAAAAGTGAAATCATTATATTTCACAAGGAAATCATGGAGGTACATGAAGTTTGAATCCCTTCTGTATTTACACTCCTTATAATCTATACCCTGTAAGATTTTCTGTGTTAGATTAGACATTTTTAATATTGGTTGATTTGACAATGCCTTGTTATTATCCAAAAAATCTTGGTAACCACTCTCGATCCCCAGATCAATGCTTTTCGTAAGATGAGAAATCCGATTAAAAGAATGATCTTTTTCATACTTCAGTTTCGTTGGACTTGGAGTATGAAGATATGCACCATCAGGTACTCCAAAAAATTTTCTACAGGAATAAAAAGTATCAATCTTATCCAGAGGGTTAGAAAAAAATGCTTGTGAATTATCAATTATTAAATTCTGGTATTGCCTGCTTAATGATAAAACAGTATCCTGTTTTAATCCAAAATAGTTTGTGTACAAAAAGCATTCTGTTGGCCCTACTATAAAATCTAAAATCGGATCAAGTTTATCATCAATCGTATAAAATTCGTATGGGATACGTAATTTTTTTAGTGGTTCAAGAATAACCCCACATATGAAATATGGTATATACGCCATTGTATATTTTTTCACTTTTAAAATATACTCCAATGCATTTCTTCCATTATTCAACCTAGTTAAATGAGGATAATATTCTTGTCCACTCAAAAATTGCAGTTCTAGATATCCACCAATAGGCTTCATTTTATTTGAAAATGGTTTTTCCATGATCTTATATGAGTGACTAGAGAAAAGATAAGTGATTTTTACCCTTGGTTAGGTTGGTACATTCTTTTCTCAACCGGTTGATAGTATTCATTAAGGTTTTCAGGAAGCCTGGATTTATAACCTAAGATTTGTTTTAAATCTTCCGAGAGAGCCGTTTCGAAATCATAACCTAAAAGTCTTGGATAATCCAGCTGTTGCTTATAAAAAGGACGAGTAAAAGCCAAAGTTAAAGCTCTTCTGTGGTTATTAGTTTGATTTTTACCTGCAGCATGCCATAGGTTAGAATCAAAAAGTATTACACTACCTCTTTTAGCAATTGCACGTGCTGCCGAGTCAAAAAAATATTCTTGATCAGGCTTATTATCACATTTGTGTGAACCTGACAGAAAATGAGTAGCTCCATTATCGAAAGTGAAATCGTCCAACACAAATATCATCTGTATCATTAATTTATAGTCACCTGTAAAGCTTCTAATATCTCGATGAATGTTTTGCACATAAGGCTTTTCATCTTTTATATTAATAACTGCACCGAAAGAATTCAAAAT
Organism: Pedobacter sp.; assembly: GCF_045628745.1. Classification (GTDB taxonomy): domain Bacteria; phylum Bacteroidota; class Bacteroidia; order Sphingobacteriales; family Sphingobacteriaceae; genus Pedobacter. The sequence continues at coordinate 21,646 of NZ_JAZQPU010000475.1, read as the reverse complement.
GTAATTACCTGATAAATAATGTTTTATTTGTAAATCGCAAATTTTTTTTGATAAAAGTTCTATTGAAAAATTATGTCTATCGACTAAATGATGCAGTGTGCCATTCATATCAGCACTAATGCCATTTTTAACTTGTATTTCCCGCCTTAATTGGTATTCCTGCGCTAACGAACTTGTTATTTTTTCTATGAAGAATTCATCTATAGCGTCTTTATAAATAATCCATCCATAATTAGACATCATTTCATCAAAAACAGCGAGATCAGGTTTCAAGTAAGAAAATGCGTTTTTCATAATTTTAATATTAAGATTTTGAAAACTCACTATTTATATTTCAATATTTTGAGGTGGTGCTTGTTTAATGCCCTTTCTATATAAGGGGAAAAAGTTAGATTTAGAATCTAATATATTTACACGTTGTGCAACAAGTTCATTATAAATGTTTGGTTCAGTAACATAACACCATATTCGATCTTCAACTTCCAGGTTAGAAAAGTAACTTTTATATTTATAAAGGGAATCCTCGCGCCCTCCCACTCCTCCGCCAAGATGAAATATCTTTTTCCCAAGCTGTCTTCCCAGTAAACTAATTTCATCAGTTAGTAATTTACTAGGTGAATCTTTTAAATATCCAGGAGATGTAGCAGACAGATGGTTTCTAATTATATTCCTAGATATAAGGACAAGTGCACCGCATATTAAGTCAGATCCATCAAAAATCAAAAGAAGTTTATTTTTCATCTTCGACCCATAAAGAAGATTTGCGAAGTATTGCTCGTCAAAATAATATCCAGGGCTAGCATTTAACCGGTCCATATTTTGCAAATACATTTGTGTGAACCTGGTAATATCATCTTTAGTAGTCGCTTCTTTAATAAGAAATCCTCTTTTACGTAAACTCCGAATTTGACGATTTAGTCGTTTCTCATAATTTTCTTTTTGATACGCTAAAGGAACTGTAAGATCTATATAAATGGTTTTCCCATTTTCTTTTAAACCTCCAATGTTTTGTAAAAGGAATTGTTGGTTCATAAAAGGATGAAGTCTTGAAAATACAGAAATACATTGTTCAGCTTTCAGAAATTCAATGAAAGCATGCTTAAAATTCTGACTTGTTGAAAGTGAAACCTCAGATAAATCCATATTTGATACTGGACCACAATATCCATATACTGATGTCATATCGTAAAACGAACTAGCTTCAATTGCTCGTTTAATTAGGGGAAGAGCAATAAAACGTTTATTTTCTTCATAAACAAAAAGAACCGGTTCCCCCTCTTTATTTAAAGAATGGTAATACCATGTCTGGTAGATTTCGAATCCCAACGAACGCTCAATATAGCTGTTCCATGCAGTTTCTTCGCGGATAGTAAAACTTCGATAATACATAGCGTTTTAAAATTAAATAGATGATAAATTTTAATTTTGGACTTGTACACATGTATTTGATAGTATATTAGTTTAATTAGAAGAAATTATTATTTGTAACATTTGCTTATTGACTTTGTTCACATCAAATTTTTCTTTGGCATATTTTCTTCCGTTTAATCCAAATTTGATAATATCTTCGGGATGCAAAATGTAATATTCCATTTTTGCAGCTAGTTCGTCAACATTTTTAATCGGGATTAAAAATCCATTAACGCCATCTTGATGAGGATTAATCGTTTCTTTACAACCAACTGAATCACTTGTTATAATGGCTCGGCCCATGGCCATAGCTTCTAGAATAGATCTTGGTACTCCTTCTCCATAATAAGATGGTAAAACTACTACAGAAGATCTAGTGATATGCTGCCTAACGTCAGGTATTAAACCTAAATAATTTAAAGTACCATCTGAACTTATTTTAACAAAAAGTTCTTTGCTAATCGCATCAATATTATCATCATATGGGCCTATTAAATCAAATTTCACATGCGGATAAGTTGATTTAATGAATTTTGCCGCTTTATAATACTCATTTATCCCTTTTGCATTAATAAGTCTGGCAATCATCAAAAAAGTTATATTTTTATAATCTGGAGGTGAATAATTATAGTGAGACAAATCAACTCCTGAACCGTTTACGATATACGTTTTATTTTTCTTGGTTATCGTATTTGCTCGGATCAGTGTAGTGTAATCATCTTTATTTTGGAGAATAATCCGCATTCTATCATTTGCTCTTAAACTTATTTTCAAAAGAAGCCTAGTTAAATTTTGAACCAAAGTCCTATTTGATTCACTTTCTAAATAATTATAGCCTAAGCCAGTTAACATGGGAGTAATACATCCTACCTTAAGTAAATTCGCGATCATGGATCCATAGATAACTGGCTTAAATGCATACGGAAAAAATACATCAGGCTGTGTCTTTCTGATTATCTGGTAAAGATGGTATACGTACTTTAAATCTGCAAAAATAGAAACATTACTTGTATTTAAGTTACTCTCATAAATTCTAACATTCATGCTAACTAACCTTTCCCGAATAACCTGCTGTTCTATTTTAGGTGTAAATACACTTACTTCATGAGTAAGGAGCAGCTCTTCCATTAGTTTGCCTCTAAAATCTAACAATGAGCGAGGGGAGTCACACGCTATCAAGATCTTCTTCAATTCCTTTTTCATTCCATTTATTTAATTAGCACTTGATTAAAAAGACAAATAAAAATATGTTATATATATAAAGGCCGATCTAACATATCGTTAGACCGACCTTTATATTATCAAGAAGGGCAATATATACTCTTCTAATTAATTTGAATATAATTATAGACTTAAAGTTGCTCCAGCTTGTGCCGTAACGATAGCAGGTACATTTGCCGCTGGAATAAGAATAGATTCGTACTCATATGTAGGCACCCAAGTAGATGCTGCTGTGCTAACAGTATTAGCACCGCTATTTTTATAAACATTAGTACTAGCACCACTTATATAACCAGGCTTAGCATTATATGCAGACGTAATTGGTACATTTTGATTTTCAAAATAATTGTTGTCAGTACGTACAGTAGCACCCATTGTTACTCCAACCGCATATCCACTACCATCTTTCATGTAGTTATTAAAGACGTGCATATATCCAAATCTTGTACTAGGCTGTCTTTCTGATACATTGTAGAAATAGTTGTAATAAACAGTAACACGTAAGTGACCTATATCAGCTGTACTTTCATCACCAAATCCAATTAACATCGGGATATGGTTGTCATGTAATTTATTCCAAGATAAAGTTACATAATCTGCTCTTTTACCTACATCTAACAAGCCATCATAGTATTCCCAACCATGTGTTCTATCAGATGATAATTCACAGTGGTCTACCCATACATGATGAGCACCTTCTTTAATGATAATATTAGAATAAGTTACAACATTTCTAATTGTCATGTTGCGAATGATTACATTGTTTGTACCATAAATCATTAAACCAACACCTTCAAGGCTAGAACCTTTCATTCCTAAGATAGTTTTATTTGAACTTACATTAAGAAATCCAGTACCGGTAATTTTACCAGAAACCTTAATAATAGAAGGTGAACTTGATGCTACGGCCGATTTTAAGGCTGATAAAGTTGATACTGTAACAGTTTGACCACCTTCACCACCTGTTGTTTTACCGTCTACCATTGCATATCCAATGATTGAATTCGAAGAAGCAATTGGCGTAGTAGCTACAGGTGAAGTTTCAGGTGTTGTTACGCCACCAACTGGTGTTGTAGTGGTGGTTCCACCTATGGTATAAGTGTATTTTTTACCATTAGTTTTAGGGTTTGAGTTATCAGAAGCTGACAAATAAATTGTTGACGTTAACCAGTGGCTATAATTTCCTTTACCAATTTTTCTGATATCAGCATGAGTAGAGTGTGCGGCACTTAATTCAACTCCATTTTCATAGATTTTAACAGTTGATGAACTTGGTTTTTCAGGAGAATCACCGGTAGTTCCCAAATTAACATTGACTTTGTAAGCATAACCACCATCGGATTTTGCATTAGTCATACTTAAAGCTTTAGGGGCACTTTCAGTAGTAGTGGTAGTAGTAGCAGCTTGTGTTTCAGCTGACATTTCAACTTCATCTTGAGGTACAACCTCATTTAAATCTTTTTTACACTTGCTAAAGGTTAATACGATTAGCAACAAAAACATGCTCATCGGCAATCGGTTTGATAATTTGTTCATTCTTTCCATTTGATTTTTTAAAAGTATACAATGGAAACGCCTCATTTAGTGGCTATTATATACTTAAAAAATTATGGAAATCTAAAATTTTTATTTAGGAGTACGTGAAAATCACTGTAGATGAATTATGCTAAAAAATTAAACTATATTTAAGCTTAATCAATTTACCTAAATTGGCATAGGTATTAATTAATTAAACATATGTTTTTATAATTTTAATATTCACGTTCTGATTATGTAATATTATTTACTTGTATATTTTTAAATTGGATCTCAAAAAAAATGAAGATTTTTTAAAAAAAATTCTTTTTCGTCGTTAGCAGCCATAAAAAAACACCGGATAAATCGGTTTTTATGTAATTTTTTTGTCATATAATACCTATATTTTTTATAGTAACTAAATAGTTACCCTTTTTTTTGAGTAAAACCTGAATATTTTTGCATTTAAAACGGTAATTTTTTAAAGGTTTACACTAATTGACCTCACTGTTAACTTCTTGGGGTGTTACAACATTCCCATAGTAATCTAAATACCAACAAACAAAGTTTTTTACGCCTTCAGGCACTGAAATTTTAGGAGAATAACCCAATATGTTTTTCATATCATTAATATCAGCCCAAGTATCAATGACATCTCCACTTTGTAAAGGCATTAATTTTTTCCTGGCTAGCATTCCGGTGTTTTTTTCAATTTCCAGAATAAATTCCAATAGATCTACTGATTGACCTCTACCAATGTTAAAAACCCTGAATGGAGCTTGTGAATTAGATGGGTCCGGGTTGAAGCCATTCCAATTTGGATCGCCTTTAGCTGGATTATCTATTACCTTGATTATACCATCGATTATATCGTCTATATATGTGAAGTCTCTTTTCATGTTTCCATTGTTATAGACTTCAATTTCTTTATTTTCTAATATACCTTTAGTAAATTGGTAAAGAGCCATATCTGGCCTACCCCAAGGCCCATAAACTGTGAAAAATCTTAAACCAGTGGTTGGAATATTAAACAGATGACTATATGCATGTGCCATTAATTCATTACTTTTCTTGGAGGCGGCATAAATTGAAACAGGATGATTTGTGTTATGATGAACGGAGAAAGGCATTTCCTCATTTAATCCATAAACACTTGAAGAACTTGCGTAAACTAGGTTGTTTACTTTAAACTTCCTGCAACCCTCTAATACATTTAAAAACCCAAGAACATTTGAATCTATATATGCTTTTGGGTTAGTCAAGCTGTACCTCACTCCTGCTTGTGCGGCAAGGTTACATACTACATCAAATTCTGATGTAGCAAAAATATTTTTCAAGTTTTCCTCATCCGTCAGATCAAGTTTGATAAATTTATAGTTAGGATGCTTTGAACTGCTTATGGGTAGATTATAAATCATTTTATGATTAAGAATGCCAACTTCTTTAAGTCTGTCATATTTTAGATTAACATCATAATAATCATTTATGTTATCTAATCCTATGACTTCGTCTCCTCGTTCTACCAAATATTTGGTTAAATGAAACCCTATAAACCCAGCAGCTCCTGTAACTAGTACTTTCATAATGTTATATATTAAAATTTATTTGACTATAGGTTTTTATACCAAACTTCAAGACTAAAGACGCAAAAGAGAATTTTGGCGCGTCTCTCATCTGATATTTTAATCTTTTTAGCAATAAGATTCTCAATAAAATCTCTTTTAATAATTTTTGAATACAGACTATTAGTACTCAAAAGATATTCATCCATTATATCTTTAAGTTCATTGTCGACCCAATTTTTCAATGGCACCTCAAACCCCCTTTTAGGTTGGCTAATTAGATCATTCGGTAAATATTTTTTACTTAGATCTCTTAAAATAGATTTTGTTTGGATGTTTTTTATTTTATAATTATCATTTAATCCTGGAGCGTACTCTAAAATTTCCTTGGCTAAAAAAGGACTTCTTCCTTCAAGAGAATGTGCCATTGTAGCAATATCCATTTTAGGAAGTAAACGGCTAAATAACATTGATTCGAAATCCAACAATAATATCTTTTTTAAGGAGGAAATTGGATACTCGTTTATTCTATGTAGATCTTCTGTTAAAGCTTTCATTTCTGGCTTTACTATAAATTGGTCTTCAAAACCCACAAAAAGGTCTGAAGAAGCAGAGCAATATATTTTAACCAAATCTGAATAGCTTGCAAATTTTAATAACCTATAGATATAGGTGTAATTACTTTGTTTATTATTAGCAACTGGCAAAATGTTAGAAAGGATTTGTGAGCTTATTTTAGTGATGGTATTAGGATTGAAAAAATCCATGTGTTTAAAAGGGACATACCTACGATATCCCCCGAATAGTTCATCCGCTCCATCGCCATTCAATACTACCGTAATATGTTTTTTTGCAGCTTTTGCTACATAAAAACTTGGTATTGCAGAATTATCAGAGTTAGGTTCACCATGATTTATCAATATTTTTTCAATATCGTTTTGTAAATCTGAGAAGTCTATTTCTACTATAGTATGGTTGGTATCATATTTATCAGCAACTTTCTGAGCCAAAGCAGATTCATCGAAACTTCCTGGCATTTTAACCGTAAATGTTTTAAGCTTGGACGTATGTTGGGCTGCAATGGCAGTGACTAACCCACTATCAATTCCACCGCTTAAAAAAGATCCTACATCTAAGTCAGAGCTATCAATCCTTCTAATAACGGCTTTTTGCAATATTGTATCGAGGTGACTGATAGAATCCTCATATGAGGATTGATTATTTACGTTATAACTTGTTTCAATTTTAAACCACGTTATATCTTCTGTGAATCCTGTTAAAGTATCAATTCTTAAATAATGACCATTTTCTAGTTCATTAATCAGCTTGTATGGTGTTGATTTTCGATAGTGATGACCTAAATAAAGATAATCTGATAGCGATGCATAGTCAATCTCAGGCAAAGTGACTTTATAAAGAATATTAAGCTCTGATGAAAAAACAATCGTATCACCTTTACTATAAATATATAAGGGTTTTTTACCTGATCTATCTCTGGCAAGATATAATCGGCGATTTATAGTATCATAAAGTGCGAAAGCAAACATCCCATCAAGTTCATCTAACATTTTTATCCCTAAAAGTCCAAATAATAGAAGGATTGTTAAAGTGTCAGAATTTGACTTTTCTTTAAGACCATATTTAAGCCTTAATTCCATATGATTATAAATTTCGCCATTGAAAACAATAACTAAGCCCTTATATTCCATTGGTTGCTGGCCTGCAACACTTAAATCCTGAATGGCGAGACGTGTGTGAAAAAGTGTTAAATTGTTGATTTTTTTAAAGTTCTGTTCATCAGGACCCCTATGCCATAATCCTTCGAAAATTTGACTTTCAGTAGGGATTTTATAATTAATTGAGCCAAATATTCCACACATAAAATTATTATTAATTTGTTATTTGATTTACTAGATTCATCCAATTATTCATCACTTTTTCATCTTTAAAATTGGATTCTATATACGCTCTTCCATTTTCTCCATACTTCTTCCTGGCTGCCGAAGTTAGATCCATAACTTTTATCATTTTCTCAGCCAAATCGTATTCATTTTGTTTTTCACATAAAAAACCACATTTTGCTTCAGTGATTAACTCATTATTACCATCAATATCAGTTACTACAACGGGTTTTGCATGAGCCATTGCTTCAAGAATTGAATTTGGCATACCCTCCGAAAAAGAAGATAGTACAAAGGCGTCCGCATTCTTTACGTATGCTGCTGTGTCTTTTTTAAATCCCATGATATTAACATGATTTTCAATGTTAAGTTCTTTTATGATTTGAAATGGCCAAACTTCATTGTTAAGCTCTCCGATTATTTCAATTCTAAAATTTCTATCCTTTATTAGATTGATGGCTTTAAATAATGTCAAATAATCTTTATTCCATCTAAAATGTGCTACGCAAATCCATATAAAATTATTTGTAGTATTTTCAATGTTTCTGAAATTTTGAAGAATTGGAAGTGTAATACCATTATTGATGACCAGGCCTGTCTTTTTCACAATTCTATGTCCTTCAAAATTTTTTCTTGACGCAAGTGAATTATAAACTAACACGTCATCCAATGCAGATGTGACAATAAAAGGTATATACCATTTTTTTTGTATAACTGATATTCTTATAGTGGATATTAGTTTATACTTAAATATTAGTTTATATAGCCTAGCGAAAATTATTGCGATAAACATGAAAGCAATTACAACATCAGGCTTAAACTCTTTAATACTTTTATAAAGCAGGTACAAATTAGATAGACTATTAGTAGACCATTTTTTTAGAAACAGCACTTCCAACCCATTCTTTTCAAGTTCGCCTTTGAATTCATTAATAGGTTTTAAAGACACAATTAGAACTTTATTAGTATTAGCTTTAAGATGTACCGCAACTTTAACTAACTGTGTTTCCGCACCACCTTTACTTAATGATGGTGTCATTAAAATCACACGGCGAAAAGTTTTCAATGTCATTTATTGATTTAATTAATAACCAAGCAGATATGTTAGAAGCTGTTTTGAGAACAGGCAATCTAGAATTTAGATTTATACAAAAGTTCAAAAGCACTATCTCTACCTTCAAACAGATTGAGTGATTTATTATAGGTATTTAAGTGCTTTACTGCTGCTACTTCTATATGATATTTATTCTTAAAAATATTCATTATATTTTGTTTAACAGCTTCTTTATTTTGATGGTACACTACCTTTTTTAAGGTTTCTAGATAAGAATCAAGTTGAAGATCCTTGCTTAGAAATCCGGTTTCGCCATCTTTGATCATCTCTTTCATTCCTCCCACAGGTGTACAGATGGGTATGCATCCTACAGACATGGCTTCAATTAATGAAATTGGCATCCCCTCAGCTGTACTAGAAAGGCAAAAAGCATCAGAAAAACTTAAATAATCAGCCACATTATTTATTCCTCCTACAAACTCAATATTCAAATCCTCAGCAGCTATTTTCTTAAGTTTTACATTAAGTTGCGCATCCTGAACATCTCCAATAATCAGCAGTTTACATTTGCGTTCTTCTTCTACATTAAACCTTTTGACTGTTTTAATTAACAATTCTTGATTCTTCTCAATAGAGATTCTGCCTATATGCAATAATAAAAAGTTATTATTCCCGCGTTTGTATTTCTCAAAAAGAAGTTCACGTTTTTCAGTTAGGTTTAAATGTGGTCTGGCATTTTCAATTCTTATTTCATTACTGAGCTTATAATATTCTCGATAGGTTTTACTTCCATTTACAGATATTGTAATAGGAATTACATCATTATGTTTGTAAAGTATTTTGCGAAAATATTTCACAAGATGGTTTGGACATTCCATTTCAGCAGTATTATGAATGGTATGAAAAAATGCCGTCCTAGATTTGTAAAACCTGTACACAGAGAGATATTCAAAACTATTCAAATGACTATGAACAATATGTGGATTTTTATCCTTTAGCCACCTTGTCAATTGGAAAAGCACACTTAAATTAAACCCTTTTTTTTTGTTGAATGATAGATAGTTCACATTAGGGTTTATTTCATTAACAAAGGTTTGCTGTGAATCATTACCACATAAGGAAAGAATGTACACTTCGTATTTCTCCTTTTTTGCTATTTCATTACAGAGATCAATTACAAAGCGTTCTGCTCCTCCTCTACTGAGACTTCCAATAATATGAACAATTTTAATTTTATGCATATGCTAATGTGTTGAAGATTCAATCGTTACCGGATCCAACATTTTAAATTTATACGGATGAAGAATACAGAAAAACAAAAATATGGTTGGCCCATTGGCCTCAATTAACCATGCATTATGGAATAGCGCATTTAAGGAGATTGATAAGAATGAAAAACATAAACAAACTAATAAAGCATTTCGTGGTTCTTTAATCATTCGGACCATTTCCAAAAAAATAGCAGTTATCTTACGATAAATAGAAAGGAGTAAACCTAAACCTAAAAAGGGGCCTAAATAAGTAATAAACATCAAATAGGCGTTATGTGAAGTCATTCCCTCTGCAAATACATAATTTCTATAAATTACATCACCCCAGTCTTTGCCATAAAAAATTAATCCAAATGGATGATTCAGAAATATATTTAAATTTTCCGCTGAAAGACTTGTTCTATTATGTGAAGGATTATTATGTTGATTTTTCACTATGATGTTACTTACGCCATCTAAATTTTCAACTACATAAAAATAATATACCCCGCACAATAACGCAACAATGCTAATAAATATTAAACCCTTAAACCTATAATAAATAAGCAGGAATATTGATATTGAAAACAAAAACACAACAAAAGCTGACCGCTGCATACCCAATAACAGCAAGGACAAACAAATAGCGAGTACCCCAACCTTAACAAGAAATGGCTTGTTAAAGGCGCAAGTATAAATGAATAAAAATGTAGTCAGTGCTGCTATTTGGTAACCAAAATTGAACTGATAAATAGCAATTCCAGAAGGACTTTGCATCACTGGTTCATTCATAAACATACTTCTGATATCAGGTACTCCATAAAAGCTATCAAAAACAAGCATTATTGCAGAACCACATAATAAAATATAAAAAATTAATACAGAAGTATTCCACCTGGATTTGTTAGTACCTACAAAATAATTAAAGTAAAACGCACAGATCATTACACAGAAGACATTTTTAGTGAAAGTTTTAAATTCTGAAAGACCAATTCCGTAGTATAAAAAAATAGCTACAGTAATTAAGATTAATTCTCTGGTGTAAGCAAAGGGCGTTTCGTTTTTGTTTTTAAAAACAAAAGCAAGTGGAAAGCAAAATATAATTGGCGCTGGAATCCTAAAAATTGTAGTCATAAAAATCCCAAATGACAATGCATATAAATACATAATCATAAAAACAATAACAATAAGTCTCATGGTTTTAATTTAATTATAACACTGCTTTAACTGCAGCATAGACAAGAATAAGTTTAATAATTATTTTTATAATAAAACAAATCAAACTCTAATTAATATTCTTTTTATGGTAAAAGATATAATTTTCAAATCAATCCAAAGATTATGGTGATCGATATAATGAAGGTTATGATTTACCTTTTCAGGAATAATTGTATTTATATAATAACTTTCGGGATCCTCTAAATTCTCAAGAAGTTGGTTTTCATTTATAAAGTAAATCGAGGCCCAATCCGTAATACCTGGTTTAACAGTTAAAACTCTTCTTTGATATGAATCATATAGTTGTACATATTTCAAAACTTCAGGTCTCGGTCCAACAAAACTCATCTCCCCTTTTAAAATATTAAATAATTGAGGCAATTCATCTATTTTGTATTTTCTTAACCAATATCCAAGCCTTGTGATCCTGATATCACGATTACCTACTGTTAGCAATCCCTTTTTATCTGAATCTATAAACATTGTTCTGAATTTATATAGCTCAAAATTATTTAAATTTAGTCCAACCCTTATTTGTTTATATATTACTGGTCCATTGGAATCGAATTTCAGCAATAAAGTAATAATCAGGAAAAGCGGCAATAAAAAAATGATACCTAGTAAGGAAAATAATACATCAAAAGTCCTTTTCTCATTCATAAAGCTATAATTAAATCAAAACTTTGATTGTTTCCTCCACTGTATAAATAATTTGAACTGTTTCAATAACTGTTTCTATGATATATTCTACCTGCTCATCTGACAATTGAGGATATATGGGCAGAGATATTTCACATGCATATTGCTTATAGCTATTTGGAAATTGTTCAATGTTATAACCTAGATTTTTGAAATAAGTTAACATAGGCATAGGGATAAAATGAACATTTACGATTATGCCTTTATATACTAATTCATCAATGATTTTATCTCTTTGTATTTCTGAAATACCCTTAATTCTTAATGGGAATAAATGGTAGGATGTTTCCCTTACATTATCTTTAGAAACAGGTTCAAAGAACCAATTATACTCCTTGAATGAATTAGCATATTTTAAGAAAACATTCTTGCGAAGTGGGAGCAAAGTCTGATTATATTGTCTGATTTGTGCAAGTCCAATGGCAGCACATATATCAGGCATGTTCATTTTATAACCTTTAAAGAGAATATCATACTTCCAATTTGCTCCATTCGATTTCGCAAATGCATCTTTATTTTGACCATTCAGGGAGAATATTTTCAAAAAGTTATACTCTTCCAGACTGTCAAATTCATTTGGGAGATTTAGGCAAATTCCGCCACCTTCTGCAGTAGTAATATTTTTCACAGCGTGAAAAGAGAAAATGGTGACATCACATTTTAAGGACGCAGGCAATCCTTCATAAAAAGCACCTATTGAATGAGCTGCATCTGCAATTAACAGTATTCGTCCAAGTTTTGATTGTCGATCGGTTGAAGGAACAAATAGATTTCTGTTTTCAGCATCATTAACTATATTTAAAAGCTCATTATAATGACATGGCAAGCCTGCAATATCAACGGCAATTATAGCCTTTGTTTTTGAAGTAATTTTACTTTTAACTTGTTCAGGATCTATTGTCAGGTCATCTAAAATATCAACCATTATTGGAATAGCACCACAATGTATCACACAAAGAGCAGTTGCACAGTATGAATATGCTGGTATGATGACTTCATCACCCTCTCCTACACCAAACCATTTTAGCATCATAATGGCTCCGGAGGTCCATGAATTTACACATATAGCTGCTTGTGAGCCTGTAAGCTTTATAATTTCAGCCTCTAGTGCTTTAACCTTGGGACCAGAAGTAATCCAATTTGTATGAAGAGAATCGAGAACCTCATTGATAACTGCCTGATCAATGAATGGTGGGGAAAATGGAATATTCATAATCTAATTTTTTAAAGACATTCACTAATTAAACATTTAATAAAAAGGATTTAACGATAAGAAACATGAAACCGGTTATTGAAGAATCAGTTCCTGCCATTCCTTAGTTATTGTATCCAGGGAGTTGGTATCTGCTATCTTTATAGCATTATTGGAAATTTTTTCTTTTAAAGCCGGATCAATTAATACGCGGAACATTGCTTTTGACAAGGAATGTATATTATTGCCTTCAATTAGTAATCCATTTATGTTGTCCTGAATAATTTCAGATGGACCAAACTCACAGTTCATTGCAATGCAAGGACAGCCATTGCTCATTGCTTCAATTAAGGCATTAGGATATCCTTCATTTCTTGATGGAAGTACAAATAATTCAGCTTGTTGATAATAATCCAATAGTTCAGTTTTTGCACCAACCAGGTGTATTCTATTTTCAAGGTTTAATCTTGAAATTAAGTTAATAAGATTTTGTTTTTCAGCACCATCACCAACAATTAGAAGATCTACATCAAACATATCGAGCATACTGAAAGCCTTTATTAATTGATCAAATCCCTTTTCGTATCCCAGTCTCCCAACACCAAGAATAAATTTCTGATGATGGACATTTTTAGCGGCTGAAAAACTGAATACATTTATAGGATTACGAATGACCTTGTAATTTTGAAGATTGCTAAAGACCTTATTTTGTCTCAAACAATCTTCAATTCCTTTCGATGGAACTACAATGGCTTTTGACTTTTTGTAAATAATATAGGATAACCATTTAAGAATAAAGCCAAATTCATTAATTGTATGGTCAGGCGTAGTTCTCTCAGAAACTATATAAGGTATTCTGAGCACACTACTAGTTAAACCAGTAAATAAATTTGCGCTTGTCATGAAGGAAATGACACATTTTGGTCTTTCTTTTAAAAGTAATCCAAACAACCTTTTATATGTTAATAAGCCATATCTAACTCTATTAATGATGGTTTCTTTATCTTTCCGTTTTAAAAGATGAATTAACTTGACTCCATCTGACAATCGATAAGCCTGTTCCGCCTCATTCATGCAAATAATGATCACATCGAAAGATTTCTTGTTAAAGCTATTTCCTAAAACAGAAACGACTCTTTCAGCCCCCCCTCTTTGCAATGTATTTATGACAAATACTATTTTAGGTTTATCCGACATAGGACTTATAATAGTTTAAGTATTGTGTTTACTGCATTATTAATTCTAAACTGCTTAATCTCAAACAGGAAAAAGTTTTTCATATAGATTTTGAGAAGGCCTTTTTTAAAAGTATTTGGGTAATTAAATTTTCTAATTAAAATATTGAAGTCATTGTTCATATGATTTTTACGAATTTTTGAGTCAATCATGCTCCAAATACCTCCAGAATGTATACGGTAACAGCCCATCACTTCTGGGAGTACATACATTTTCTTATTTGTGGTACCTAAAGCAAATAATTTAAAAATTTTATCCGCACTATATATTTTTAAATACCAATCTTGGGAGCTAAGGCTTCGAATTTCAGCCTGATATCTTACAACGACAGAACAAAATCTCGTCTCTTCCTTTTTCCCTAACAACATATCTTCATAATTAAGTTCAAAACCTACAGGATTTGGATTTAGATAAACCAATTGCCTAGTTTCATTTATCACTTTTGTGTAATGGCAACACATGATGTATTCAGGATTTGATTCTAGAAAATCGACTTGTTTTTGTAATTTCAATGGATCAGTCCAAAAGTCATCACCGTCACACATTGCCAAGTATTTACCCTTGGCTTGATTTAAAACATTATTATGGTTTTTTATGGCTCCAATATTTTTTTCATAGGAAATAAGTCTGATTTTTCCAGGAAATTTTTCACAGTAAAGCTCAATGATTGATTTTGTAGCATCTGTAGAGCAATCTTCACCTATAAGGATTTCTATAGGGAAGTTTGTTTTTTGCATTAAAAAACCATCTAGTGCCTGGGCAATATATTGCTCATGGTTATAAGTAATACAACATACACTTAATGTAATAGGTAAATCAGAATTCTGCATAGATCTTATTTAATTAATAATCGGTTCTTTAACAGGCCCTACCTGTGCGAATGCCAAATTTTGACTTGTGTAATTGGATCGTGATACTTGTTCTGAATCCTCGATAAATGTAGAATTATCATAATTTTGAACCCTTAAGATGACTCTAGTGATCAAATCTAAGTCGCTACTTGTTAAAGTATGATAAAGAGGTAGGCATAAGATCCTTTTAGATATCGATTCACAAACCGGCATATGTGATGGGGAAACAAAAGGTAATGTAGAAAGTGAAGGGTAAAAATACCTTCGACAGTATATTTTTTCGCTTTCAAGTGCTTTTAAGCACTTGTGCATTAAGATTTCATTATTAAACAAAACCGGGAAGTAAGCGTAGTTATAATCAAGATCGCTGTTAAGTTTTGGATATTTAGCTTCCAAACTACTTAAACTCTTCCAATAGTAGTATGATAGCAATCTTCTTTTATCAAGGATTTCATCAACCTGTTTCAAATTACAAAGCCCCATGGCCGCATGGAATTCACAATTTTTACCATTTATTCCGATTTCAGAAAACTCATCTGGACCATTATGCCCAAAATTTCTCATTGATGCCATCTTTTTTAATAAATCCGGGCATTTTGTAAACACGGCACCACCTTCGATTGTATGAAAAAGCTTAGTTGCATGGAAACTTGTCGTACTGACATCTCCGTATTCAAAGACAGATCTGTTTTTATATTTAGTTCCAAAGCAATGAGCACCATCATAGATAACCTTTAAATTATGTCTTTCTGCAATTACCTGAATCGCATCAATTTCACAAGGATTACCATAAACATGAGTCGCAAGAATAGCTGAAGTAAGAGGTGTAATAGCTTCCTCAATTTTTTTTGGATCAATATTAAAGGTTTCCTCATCGATATCTACAAATATGGGTTTGCAGCCTTCCCATACAATACTACTTGTGGTGGCCACAAAGGAAAAGGGAGTTGTAATAATTTCGCCAGTTAATCCTAAGGCTTTTATAGCAATTTGTAAAGCTATAGTACCATTTGCCACATATAGAAGGTGTTTTACATCTAAATAATCCTTAAGTTTTAATTCAAGTTCATTAACTAGTGGTCCATTATTAGTAAGCCATTTACGTTCCCAAATGCTGTTAACGTATTCTTCGAATTCTCCGAGTCTAGGAAGAAAAGGTTTTGTTACGGGTATCATTTCTTTAAGATTAATTGTTTAAAATCAAGTATTGGCGCTAGTCTAAATAGGGAACTACTCCCTATATATAAGAGGAAAAACATTAAACCATTGACAATTATTCTTGTAATATTTAACATGGATAATGTTTTAAAAAACAAATGATCAAAGAGATAGCATATCATCCCAATTAACAAGGAAGTTAGAATCGTGGGCATGATGTCTATCATTTGTTCAGAGAATGAATAGTCAATTAAATTGCCACTGTAAATTGAATTGATATAATAGCTAAGAAAGCTAAAGATGAGTTGAAAATATAACAGCCCATAGATTCCAAAAGGAATTACAGCTAAAACACCAATAACACAAATGGCCTTTTTGATGCTTTCCAATTTTAAAATCAAATCGCTTCTACCCTTAACTTTCATAATATTAAGGTTATATGAATTCAACGGATACATAATTCCAGATAAACACAAGATCTGGAAATAAGGGACTGCTTGTATCCATTTATCCGTGAATAAAAACAAAAACAATGGCTCACCAATAATAGAAAGGAAAATTAAAATAGGCGCATTCCAAAAGAGAACTTGCTGCATTAGGGTTTTATATATGCGTTTTAATTTCAGGTCATCATCTACAATGGAAGCGAACATGGGGTAGGTAACCTTATTAATGGCAGATGATATGTTGCTAACAGGAAGTTGACTTACTGATTCAGCCCTGGAATAAAAACCTAGCTGCATGGCAGAATAAAATTTCCCTATTATAAGAATATGAATATTTTTATATAAAATTTCCAACAGACTTGTTAAGGTCATTTTGTAGCCAAATTGAAAATGCCGTTTAAAACTTGCTTTATCAAACACTAAGGTTGGCCTCCATCCCGAATATATCCAATGCATTACGGTGGATAAAAAGGATTGGAATAAACTCATATACACTAAGCTCCATACTCCATAACCAGTTAATGCTAATACAACTCCCAATATTCCACCTATAAAAACTGATGGAATCTGAATAGTCATTTGCATTTTAAAATTCATTTCTCTAGTGAGCCTGGCATTTTGGACACTATAAAAGGCATTGATAATGAAGCCAATTCCGTATATCCGTAATATGGACTTTAATATATCGTGGTTATAGAAGTTTGCAACTATTGGTGCTAAGAAGTATAAAATACCATATGCAATTACACTGCCTGCGAGATTAAAGAAAAATACAGTGGAATAATCATTCTGCGAAAGATCTGGAGTTCGGATTAATGAAGATGCAAGTCCACTATCCAATAGCGTATTTCCAATAGAAATAAATACACTCAGCATTGCAATTAAACCAAATTCCTGTGGCATTAAAATCCTTGCTAGTATAATTGTAACTATAAAACCAATTATTTGTACGCTGAATTGCTGGATAAATGTCCAAAATAAACCAGACAAAGTTTTATTTATCAAACTCATGATAGTCTTATAAACACATGGTTACCAATTCCTTCGGGAGCATTGATTTAATATCATATATAATCGTACTATCATGACACATATTAAGAATATCAAGTTCTTTAAATAGTTGGTGAGCAACAGCAAGAACAATCGCATTATATTTCCCCAGGCTTGATGCAGAATTATAACACTTTACATTGTATTCACTTTTTACTTGGACCGGATCAGCCCAAGGATCATAAATTACAGTTTCGATGTTAAATTCTTCTAGCCTTCTAACCACATCAATGACCTTGGTATTTCTCACATCAGGACAGTTTTCTTTAAAGGTAAAGCCTAATATTAAAACAGTGTTCTTACCTGAACTCCCTTTAGAAACCATTCTCCTTACTAATTCATCTGCAATGTAATTTCCCATGCCATCATTAACTCTTCTACCAGCAAGGATAATTTCAGGATGATATCCTGCTTCTTGAGCTTTTTGTGCTAAATAATAAGGATCTACTCCTATACAGTGTCCACCTACAAGGCCTGGCTGGAAATTCATGAAATTCCATTTTGTACTCGCAGCGTTCAATACCTCCTGAGTATTTATCCCGAGCTTATTAAAAATCATTGCTAATTCATTAACAAATGCAATATTGATATCCCGTTGGGCATTTTCTATTACCTTTGCTGCTTCAGCTACCTTTATGGACGAGGCTTTATAAGTGCCAACGCCGATGATAGAATTATAGAGATCATCAATTATATTAGCGGAATAAGGTGTAGAACCGGAAGTTATTTTTATGATTTTATCTATTGTATGCTCTTTGTCTCCAGGGTTAATTCTTTCTGGTGAATACCCCACAAAGAAGTCTTCATTAAATCTAAGTCCTGAGTTTAATTCCAATATTGGAACACATTCCTCTTCTGTGACACCAGGGTAAACTGTGGATTCATAAATAACTATATCTCCCTTTTTTAGGATCTCGGCTATCATTTTACTCGCCTTTAATAGGGGACGAAGATTTGGTCTATTATTTTTATCTACAGGTGTAGGTACAGTAACAATGAATATGTTGCACTGTTGGATACTATCAATTTCATCTGTACAATATAATCCTTTCGGTGAATTGCAGTCATTTGTAAGAATCCCATGAAGTTTAAGTTCTTCAATCTCATTGGTTTGGTCAAAGCCATCTTTTAAACTGTTAATTCTGTGCTTATTGGTATCAAAGCCAAATACTTTGTAGACCTTCGCAAATTCTACCGCCAGTGGTAAGCCAACATAACCAAGGCCAACAACTGCAATTTTATGTTGATTAATAACGGGATGTATCATCGGGCCGGGCTAATTAAATCCAGGTTAGAAGACAATACTTTAGTAATCAAGGCGCAGTTTAAGCTATCAATCACAACTAATACATCCTTACCTTGCAGTTTAATGATATGGCCCTCTTTCTGTTGCATAATCCCCTCTTTAATTTTAACCTTATCCCCCACTTCCATACCTTGTATGCTAACCACTTCTGCTTCAGGAAAAATCTGGAGAAAATCTTTAATGGAATCTATAACACTAGGTCTGATTTGAGCAGGTTTCCCCATGTAATACACAAAATTCAACACCCCTAACGTTAACCTTACTTTTAGCTCTTCTTTAGGTGAAATATGAACAAATACATAAGAATTGAATAAAGGAAGTTCTATAGTTTTAATTCTGTCTGCCCATTTGCTTTTAACTGTTCTTACAGGACAATAAGAATTAATCCCCTGCATTTGAAGAAGTTGATTTACTTTTTTTTCCCATCTAGGTCGGGTATAAATAACAAACCAATTTCTTTGTGTCATGTTACTGCTAGTTGAATTTTCCATATGTTTATTTGTTTACGACTTGAACAATTTATGTATAGCTTCGCCACCTCACTTACATAAGTATTTTCTTAAATTAAACTGTTAGTTGTGGACTTTACTGGGGGAAAAATCTATAAGACGATTAATCGTCTTTTTGGGTATGTTTATAACGAATGTTGCTAACTCAATACAACGTACAACTATGTATAAAGGAAGAATCTAAATTATATATAGGTAGAAACTAAGAGGTATAAGTATATCTTCCATACCGATATACATTCTTATTCTCTTTTTTTGCATCATTGAAGACAAGCATTGGATTTTTCAATCTCTTATTCTCTCTTATTTCTTCAAAGATTCCTAGTTCACTTTTCCCTGTAAAGTTGTATCTCACCAGGTAAATGCTAGCATCAGCAAATGATGCAAGGCTGAACGCATCAGCAACAATACCAACAGGTGGTGTATCGATAATGATATAATCAAATTTCTTCCTGAGTTCATGAAACAATACATGAATTTTATCATTCATTAAAATTTCCGAAGGATTTTCTGGAATTACACCACATCCAATCACATAAAGATTATCTGAATGTTGTGAGGGAGTTAATATCTCATCTACAGTCATTTTTTCAGAATTTAAATATTCCGTTAAACCCACTGCCGACGTAATGTTTAAACTCTTCATTAAATCAGGTTTTCTAAGGTCAAATTCAAGAAGCACTACCTTTTTCTTTCCTAGCGACAATGTAACGCCAAGGTTTGCACTAAAAAATGTTTTTCCTTCTCCTTTAATACTTGATGTTATTAATAAGACCTGGCTACCACTACTTACCTGTAAGAAATTTAAGTTTGAACGTATATATTTAAAAAGTTCGGAAATTGTTGTGCTTTTATCTCTATGAACCACAATAGATTCCCCAATTTGTTTATGAGTCAACTCTCCTAAGATTTTAGCATCGCCAGTGATATATTCTACATCAACTAAATCTCTAACCTTATTATTTAATTTATCCTTACCATAAATATAAGATGCTGGCATTAAGAAGCCAAAAATGACACCTAACAAATAGACTAATTGGACCATCGGCTTATCAGGAGTAGATTTAGAGGCGGGTCTATCAATTACCTGTGAAGTTGGAATTGTTGATGACAAAGACAACTCTGTTTCTTCTCTTTTTTGTAGTAAATAATGATAAAGTGCTGTTTTTACTCCTTGCTCTCTAGTTTTTTCTAATAGACCTCTTTCTATAACAGGAACATTTTTCAGTCTTGATTCAAATAGTGAAGATCTATCCGCGTAATTATTATTTTCTAAAACTAATCCACTCCTAATCATCTTTAAATTCTCCAAAAGATTGGCTCTTAAGCCAACCAGTTGCCCCGTTATATTAGCAACCAAAGGATTGTCTTTGCTGGTATTGCGTAATAAACGTTGTCTTTCAATTTGAAGATTATTGTATTTTTCTGTTAAAGAATTTAAAATAGGATCTTTTAGACCAAGTGTAGTAGGAACAAGATCGAATTGTTCCTGTGAGCTATTCAAATAAGTAAGGAGAGATTGAACCAGGCGCAATTGCACATTTGATGATTCTAACTGCTGATTATATGCTCCTGAAGATTCCAGATTCATTTGAGCATCTGCACCTAAGACAGTTACCCGATTATTCATTTTATAGCTTTCAACATCGCGCTCAACCACAGTTAAATCTTTAGAAAGGAATTTCAACTTTCCATCGATGAATTTAATTGTGTTGAGAGCCATTATATTCTTATTACTTACATTCTCCTCATTATACGTTTTAATCAATTGATTTAGCAAGTCCACTCCACGTTGTGGAATAGCATCAAACATGGAAATAACAATTGTATTGGCATCTTTTATCGTTGGAAGTACTGTCAGTTTACTTGCACTATATTGTTCAGCAAGCAGATTCAGGTTATTGAATTGGAAAAGCACCTCTTTGTTGTTAACTGCGAATGCAGGCCCTTTGAGTACTTTAATTTTATAGGACGGTCTTGTAATGGTCTGCTCAAACCTATAGGTAAACTCCTTCTCATTTTCCGTCAAAATGTATTCTTCATTACTGATTACTTTTAATGAAAGTTT
>NZ_JAZQPU010000474.1:0-3963 GCF_045628745.1 Pedobacter sp. | reverse complement strand
CCAGGCACCACACTTAGAAGAAGAGCTGAAAGTGGTAGAACTTGACTTGTCGAAATCTGACAGTTACAGAACCCACTGGCCTTTTTTACGCGACAGGCGCATTGACAGTTATTCACAAATTACAAAAAGATACATAGATGATGAATCTATTTAACGATAGCCCAAAAAAGCAGGGTTATGCTTTTCCACCAGAATGGGCGCAGCATGAAGCCACCTGGTTAAGCTGGCCTCATAAAGAGGCTTCATGGCCAGGTAAACTCGACACTGTTTATGCTCCATACTGTGAGTTTATCAAAGTAGTAGCTAAAGGCGAAAAGGTAAGGATCAATATTAATGATGAGGAAACCAAAGCTTTCGCTATCTCTGAATTAGAGAAAGTGGGTGCAGACCTCACGCAGGTGGAGTTCTTCCTGCAGCCTACCAATGATGCCTGGTGCCGCGACCATGGTCCTGCGTTTTTATTGCGCAACCATGGTGCTGAAAAAGCTGTGGTAGACTGGGATTATAATGCCTGGGGAGATAAATATCCTCCATATCACTTAGATGATGTTATACCCACTACAATAGCTAAGCACTTTAACCTGCCACTGTTTAACCCAGGTATTGTAATGGAAGGTGGTTCTGTAGAATTTAACGGTGCAGGTACTATTTTAACCACTACAGCCTGTTTACTCAACAAAAACAGAAACCCTCATTTAAGTAAAGAACAGATTGAACAATACCTGCTGGAGTTTTATGGTGCTGAACAAGTGCTATGGCTTGGCGATGGTATTGTTGGCGATGATACCGATGGGCATATTGATGACATCACCCGTTTTGTAAATGCAAACACGGTATTAACTGTAGTAGAAAGCAATCCGCTTGATGATAATTACCAATTGCTCCATGAAAACCTGGAGGCTTTGCGGGCTATGCGCCTGCCCAATGGCGAAGCGTTGAACATTATTACCTTGCCAATGCCCTCTCCGGTGATCCATGAAGATACTCGTCTGCCGGCCTCTTATGCCAATTTTTACATAGCAAATAAGGTGGTTGTAGTCCCTACATTCAGAGATGTTAACGACGGCCCTGCCTTAGAGATCATCAGAAATGCATTTCCTGACCGTGAGGTGGTCGGTATTGACTCTACAGATATCATCTGGGGCTTAGGTAGCTTTCATTGCTTAAGTCAGCAGGAGCCTGCTATTACCCTTTAATTTTGACCCCAATTACCTATTATAATATACATGAAATTACTTGAAGGAAAAACAGCACTAATTACTGGTGCTTCAAAAGGAATAGGCCGTAAAATAGCGGAAACATTTGCTGCACAAGGTGCTAATGTTGCTTTTACTTATTTATCATCTGTAGAAAAAGGCTTAGCTTTAGAGCAGGAGCTACAAGCCTATGGCACGCAAGTTAAAGGTTACCGTTCTGATGCCTCTAAATTTGATGAAGCAGAGCAATTGATCAGTGCTATTGTGGCTGATTTTGGTACCCTTGATATTGTAGTTAACAACGCCGGTATTACTAAAGATGGTTTGTTGATGCGCATGAGCGAAGAAAACTGGGATGATGTGATGAACGTAAATCTGAAATCGGTATTCAACGTAACCAAAGCAGCATCGAAAATTATGATGAAAAACCGTAAAGGTGTATTCATTAACATGAGTTCTGTGGTAGGTGTACAAGGTAATGCTGGTCAAGCTAACTATTCAGCTTCTAAAGCGGGTATCATTGGTTTCTCTAAATCTGTTGCTAAAGAATTAGGCTCCAGAAATATCCGTACCAATGTAGTGGCACCAGGATTTATCCGTACCGAGATGACCGATGTGCTGGACCCTAAAGTGGTACAGGGCTGGGAGCAGGGCATTCCTTTGAAAAGAGCAGGTGAGCCTGAAGATGTAGCTAATGTATGTGTTTTTCTGGCATCAGACATGAGCGCATATGTTACCGGACAGGTGATCTCTGTATGTGGCGGCATGTTGTAAACATACACCACAGCCCATCATATTTGAAAAACATTCTCTTCAATCAACTGTTTAATGGAAACTGTATCTAAAAACGGTCAATTACATGGACGAAAAGGAAGGTTTGATCTTAAAACAGATGACGCTACAGGCAGAGGAGATTTTCTTTGTCTTTAATGTGAAAGAGATGCGATTTACCTATGTAAATAAGGCATTTGAATCTATTACTAAGAGAAAAATTACACAATTACTAGAACAACCTAAAACCATATTGAAGATCATCCACCCGGAAGATCTTCAATATATTAAAAATGCATATAAAATAGTTTCCCGTAAAAAAACCAGCACCTCTTTAAGCTTTAGAATCCTTCGTCCTGATCATTTAACAAGATGGATAAGAGCTAAGATTTATGCTGTTGTAGAGCATGATGAAGTGCAATACATCAGTGGTGTGGCTGAAGATGATTCAGCCCGGATTGCCAATATCTTTAACATGCAAAAAGTAAATGGCTGGAAAAATTCTACCCTGGAAATCTTGTCGCATGATTTACGTGGTCCCATTGGCACCGTTAAAATGCTGGCTTCTGTCATCGCCAAAAAGCTGCCCGATAATGCCGAAATCACTAAACTTACTGAGTTAATTGAAGATATCTCCCGCAGAAATATAGAATTAATTAAAACAGTACTCAAACGCGAAACATTTGATACGGCAGAGGTGGAGCTGAGTAAAGAACGATTGGATGTGGTGTGGGAAATACAACAGATCATGGAAATCTACATGAAATCACAGGAAGCAGTAGAGAAAAAGCTAGAGTTTACCTTTTCACATCCTACAATTCATGCAGAACTCGACAGCATGAAGTTTCTGCAGATTGTCAACAACCTGGTGTCTAATGCCATTAAGTTTACCCATAAACAAGGACATATACACGTGCATGTAGAAAAGTTAGAGAAAACCGTGCTGGTTACCGTGGCTGATGATGGTATTGGCATCCCTAGAAACCTTAGGCCTGTTTTATTTCATAAGTATACCAGGGCAAGCAGGCCGGGGGTAGAGGGTGAAGAATCTATAGGTCTGGGCATGTGGATTGTGAAACTGCTAACGGAAATTCACAATGGCCGTGTCTGGTTTGAAAGTGAGGAAAATAAAGGCAGTACCTTTTACGTAGAAGTACCTTTAGGTCATGTAGAGGCAGATTAATCTTTTGCCTTCTCTTTGACAATCACGAAGATATCTTCATTGTCTTTTTTCATGAAGTACTTTTCACGGGCAAATTTCTCGGCTGATTTTAAGTTGGTGCTCAGCTCGTTCAGGTCTTTATTGACCTGCTTTGTTTCCCGCTCGTAAAAATCTTTCTCTTCCTGAAGTTTGTGGAGTTCAGCACGGTATTCGTATTGCGAAAGCATGTCGTTTTTATCAAAAAAGAGCATCCATACCACAAAAGCCGCTGTAGCGATAAAATATTTATTGCGAAAGATCTCGAATACCTTGTTCATTGTTACAAATATAGTGAACATTAGCACAGTTGTTATACACTTTATTTCACAATGTGAACTGAAAGTGTATAACTGTATACAATTTGCTTACACCTCTTGTGAAGGTATATGCTTTCTAAAAAACGAGTATACTTTAAATTTACTAACCTTACCAGTTAAGCCTTAGCAAGTAGGGAGCAGGTAGCGGATTTCCGCTACCTGCTCCCTACTTGCTCCCCACCAAAGCCATTGCTGGCCGCTTAATTATTAAAGGGAAATTTGAGCCTTTGTCAGGTAATAATACCTTGATAGTAAAGTTGACCACAAAAAAAAAGAGACCTTTCATCTTTACAATGAAGTGGTCTCTTTTTTGAAGCCTGACTGTTGCCAATCATGCTTTTATTTAATGCTTATTTTTTAAGGAAAGAAAAGTCTTTGCCAATAAAACGGGCAGCAGCACCTAACTCTTCTTCAATACGCAACAATTGGTTGTATTTTGCAATCCTGTCTGAACGGGAAGCTGATCCTGTTTTAATCT
>NZ_JAZQPU010000473.1:0-2471 GCF_045628745.1 Pedobacter sp. | reverse complement strand
GATCCCCGAATTGCTAAAATCACAGATAAAACAGTAAGCGGTACTTATGTGGGTACACCAAATGGTGTAGGTAATGTGGGGCCGGCATCAAATACGGTTAAAGATGAGGTATACATCAGCCTCAACTCTCCCTTAACTGGTAAATCTTCCCCAATTTATATCGCCACTTATGCAGAACTGAAATTCATAGAAGCAGAAGCCGCATTCAGATTAGGGGGAGTCAATTTAACCAGGGCTTACGATGCTTATTTACAGGGCATAAAGGCGCACATGGATTTATTGGGGGTTAACCTATCTGACCAGAATTCATACCTTGCCAGTACAGCCGTGGCTAACTCAAGTGCTGCCTTAACATTAGACCTCATTTTTAAAGAAAAGTACATTGCCCTCTATTTAAGTCCGGAGGCTTGGGTAGACGCCAGAAGGTATAATTATCAATATAAAGATTTTACACTGCCGGCTAATGCAGCTTTAAACACTTTTATCCGTAGGGTAGATTATGTAGATGCAGAAAAAAGTAAAAACGGTAAAAATGTGCCTACGATTACCTCCTTAGCACAAAATCTGTGGTGGGATATGCCTTAATATACTTATTACCCAAAAAAAAGAAGCCAATCATAGAGAACTTATGATTGGCTTCTTTTTTTTGGGTTATATCACCAAAATTTTTTACAAATAATACAATTTCGTGGTGATTTGTCTAGGAAATTACTTCAGTAATAGGGGTTTGCTATGTAAAATTTTGTAATATTAAGGTCTAAACTTAATCTTTAAACTATGAATAGAAAATTTACTATTTTTTTATCCTGTTTTCTTTTGTTTGCATTGTCCAGCTATGCACAAAAAGTGATCAAGGGCACCGTTACGGATGCCGGTGATGGAAGTGGGATACCTGGTGTCAGCATCTTGATTAAAGGAACCACTCAAGGTGTCTCTACCCAGCCAAATGGAAGTTATACCATCACGGTGCCCTCCACAGCACAGACTTTAGAAGTAAAGTATTTGGGCTACCAAACACAGGATGTTTTAATCAACAACCGTTCTATCATTAACATCGCTTTAGTTTCTAGCTCAGAAAACCTATCGGAGGTGGTTGTTACCGCATTAGGTATTAAGAGAAGTGAAAAATCTATTGGTTACGCTACCCAGGGTGTAAAAGGTGCAGACCTTACTTTAACCAAAGAGCAGAACATCATCGGTTCCCTTGCAGGTAAAATCTCTGGTGTGCAGGTAACAGGTTCTTCTGGTGCCAGCATGGGTGGTACACAGAAGATCAAAATCAGAAGTGTCAACTCTTTAACTGGTGGTGGTTCTCCACTGATGGTGGTAGATGGTACACCCATTTCGCAAACTAATTTTAGTGGAGATGCCAATGGCGTAGATTATGGAAACATCTCCCAGGATATCAATCCTGATGATGTAGAAGACATCAGCGTGCTCAAAGGACCTGCTGCTTCTGCTTTATATGGTATCAGAGGACAGTATGGGGTTATTTTAATCACCACCAAAAAGGGAGCAAAAGGTGTTAAAAAGCCAGTCATCAGCATCAGTTCGGCCTTTTCTGTTGATAAGGTAAGCAACTTTATGCCACTACAGAATATTTATGGAGTAGGTAACAACCAAACCTTCCTTACTTTAGCCAATGGCGAGAAGTATGTGAATGGAAATGATGAAAGCTGGGGACCAAAAATGGATGGTACGCCCGTAAGAATGTTTTATAGTTTTTATCCGCAGGATCCTGACTTTGGTAAAATGACCCCTTTTGTACCTCAACCGGATAACATTAAAGACTACTTTGAAACAGGTCAGAACCTCAACAACAGTATTTCTGTTGCCGGTGGTGGCGAAAATTCAAACTACCGCTTAAGCTATACCAATGCTTATATTAATGGTACCATGCCTAATACCTGGTTAAAACGCAACAACCTGAGTTTAAGTTCTTCGTTAGACCTGAGCAGCAAAATCACCGTAGGTGCGAATGTTAACTATGCAAATAATGCTGGTCAACGCCCCACTCAAGGTTACCAAGGTTCATTTACCGGTGCCGTACAATGGTTTCAACGTAACATTGACTTAGACAAATTAAGAAACTACCGTTATGCTGACGGAACTATCTTAAACTGGAATGTTAACCCCAATACCACTACTGGTGTAATCACTACAAACCAGCCAAGTGATTGGAACAACCCCTTCTTTGATGCTTATGAGGTGCTGAACAACGATAACCGCGATCGCTTATTTGGTGATGTGAATGTAAGCTACCAGGTTTTGCCTGAATTGAAGTTAAGTGGTTTTGCGCGCTCTGATTTTTATGCGCAAAATATTACCCATAAAGAAGCAGCTGGAGGTCGTTTAGTGAGCAGCTATGCTATTGGTAAATACCAAAATACAGATAACAATTACGAGTTTTTAGGTCAGTACAGTAAAAAATGGAACGACTTCTCCGCAAACGTCAATTTGGGTGCCAACTT
>NZ_JAZQPU010000472.1:0-5483 GCF_045628745.1 Pedobacter sp. | reverse complement strand
CGTAAAGCGTCCATGGCACGTTCTAATTTATTGTCAAGTTCCCAGGCGTTTACAGCATCAATTTTATCCTGCAATTCACCTTGTTTGTTCATCAGTTTCTCCATCTCATCAGGATTCTCATAAACTTCGGGCAAACCAAACTTTTCGTTGATTTCTTCGTATTCTTTAAGGATAGCGGTAATCTCTGCTACACCTTCTTCAACAACTTCTCTAACGGTTTTATTTTCATCAAGTTCAGGTTCCTGAGCCAGATAGCCCACGGTATAGCCTGGAGAAAAAACAACCTCTCCCTGGAAAGCTTTATCAAGACCAGCAATGATCTTTAAAACTGAAGACTTTCCCGATCCGTTTAAACCAATAACACCTATTTTTGCTCCATAGAAAAAAGAGAGGTATATATTTTTTAGTACTTGCTTCTGAGGGGGGTAAATCTTATTTACACCCGCCATTGAAAATATTATCTTTTCGTCTGACATTGTTATTTCTTTATATTAATTATATTAGTGGTATACATGAACATTGTTGTTGAAAAAGTTCATTGCTAAATTAAGTTTTGACTTTTTGAGCTGCTAAACTTTTGCCTTGCTAAATAGTCTGATAAAAGGCAGAAGTGCTAATGCCAAAATTGGATACAAAGATAGAAACAACGAGCCTATAACAAAGTGGTTTATTATTATATCATCAATTAGTTGATGAAATGAGAATCTACAGAATTGCCCACATTTTTGTATGAAAGTATAATGCCGTTATTTAATGGAATTCATGTATATTTTAGAAGTAAAGTATTTATTTTCAGCCTTTAAGACGGTTAGTATAAAAACTTCGTTAATATATATATGATGGTCTCGGCTGACAGAATTACTTCTCCTTGGGCAAATTGCGGCAATAAAGTCAGCAGTTAGTAAGTTTTATGAAATATAGGCAGGAGTAATCACTTTTTTGGTCCATATGGCTTAATTGTTGATAAAAAGTTATATCTGGTATACCATAATCAAAAGATTTTTATAGTTTAGGGTATTCTGGTTAAGAAAGGTAAATATGGAAGCTAAATTTTCACCACAAGTAAAAGACGTGATTTCGTTTAGCAGGGAAGAAGCCCTGAGATTAGGACACGACTACATAGGCGCAGAACATCTTTTATTAGGCTTAATTCGCGAAGGCGATGGTATGGCTATTAAGATATTAAAATCATTAGGAGTTGATACGACTAAACTACGCCGTTCTATTGAAGATGCTGTAAGAGGCACCTCCAGCGTGACTGTAAATCTGGGAAACATTCCCTTAACGAAACAAGCTGAAAAAGTTTTAAAAATCACTTATTTAGAAGCTAAGATCTTTAAAAGCGACTTGATAGGTACGGAGCACTTGTTATTGTCCATCCTGCGTGATGATGATAATATTGCTTCTCAAATTTTATTGCAATACAGCATCAATTATGAAATTTTTAAACAAGAAGTTGAAGTAAATAAAAACGGTTTCAGAGATGATCCTCAGAGCAGTGCCTCTACAGGTGATGATGATTACCGTGAAGAAGAAAGCTTCAGCAGTCCTAAAAAAGTTTCAGACATTAAATCTAAAACCCCTGTTCTAGACAACTTTGGCAGGGATTTAACGAAAGCTGCAGAGGAAGGTCGTTTGGACCCCATTGTTGGCCGTGAGAAAGAAATTGAGCGTGTTTCTCAAATTCTATCCCGTCGTAAAAAAAACAACCCTATCTTAATTGGTGAACCCGGCGTTGGTAAATCTGCTATTGCCGAAGGTTTAGCATTAAGAATTGTGCAACGTAAGGTTTCAAGGGTATTATTCAACAAACGCGTGGTTACTTTAGACCTTGCCTCTTTAGTGGCAGGTACTAAATACCGTGGTCAGTTTGAAGAAAGAATGAAAGCCGTGATGAACGAGCTTGAAAAATCTACCGATGTAATTTTATTTATTGATGAAATTCATACCATTGTTGGTGCAGGTGGTGCTTCTGGTTCGCTGGATGCCTCCAACATGTTTAAACCAGCATTGGCAAGGGGAGAAATACAATGTATTGGTGCCACTACTTTAGATGAGTATCGCCAGTATATTGAAAAAGATGGTGCCCTGGATCGTCGTTTCCAAAAGGTAATGATTGAACCTGCTACACCTGATGAAACCATTGAGATCTTAAACCGTATTAAGGAAAAATACGAAGATCACCATGGCGTAACTTATACTGATGAAGCTATACAGGCTTGTGTGACCTTGACATCCCGTTATATCACCGACAGGTTTTTACCCGATAAAGCTATTGATGCTTTAGATGAAGCGGGCTCAAGAGTACACTTGACCAACATTCATGTTCCTGAAAACATCATTGACATTGAAACCAAGATTGAAGATATCAAGGTGGAGAAAAATAAAGTTGTTAAAAGTCAGAAATATGAAGAGGCTGCTAAACTGAGAGATACTGAAAAGAATCTTTTAGAAGAATTAGAGCGTGCTAAAGCCGAATGGGAAGCGGAAACTAAAACTAAACGTTATACAGTTTCTGAAGACAATGTGGCAGAAGTAGTTTCTATGATGACCGGTATTCCATTGCAACGTGTAGGACAAACCGATAGCCAAAAGCTATTGAATATGTACGATACTGTGGCTACCAAAATTATTGGTCAGGAAGATGCCATCAAAAAGCTCACTAAAGCTATTCAACGTACACGTGCGGGATTGAAAGATCCTAAAAAACCTATCGGTTCCTTTATCTTCTTAGGACCAACTGGTGTGGGTAAAACAGAATTGGCTAAAGAGCTTGCTCGTTTCATGTTCGACAGTGATGATGCCTTGATTCAAATTGACATGAGTGAATACATGGAGAAATTTGCAGTTTCACGTTTAGTGGGTGCGCCTCCAGGCTATGTTGGTTATGAAGAAGGTGGCCAGCTGACTGAAAAAGTTCGCCGTAAACCTTATGCTGTCATTTTGTTAGATGAGATTGAAAAAGCTCACCCTGATGTCTTCAACATTTTGTTGCAGGTATTAGATGAAGGTCAGCTTACAGATAGTCTTGGTCGCAAGGTAGACTTTAGAAATACCATCATTATCATGACTTCTAATATTGGCGCACGCCAGTTGAAAGATTTTGGACAAGGCGTAGGTTTCTCTACCATAGCTAAAACTAACCAGGTTGATGCACACTCCAGAGGTGTTATTGAAAATGCTTTGAAACGTGCTTTCGCTCCTGAGTTTTTAAACAGGGTAGACGACGTGGTAGTTTTTAATACTTTAGGCAAAGAAGAAATCTTCAAAATCATTGATATTGAATTGAAATCTTTATTTGGCAGGGTAATGAGTTTGGGCTATGAAGTTAAGTTAACCGACAAGGCTAAAGAATTTATTGCCGACAAAGGATTCGACATCAATTTTGGTGCAAGACCGTTGAAACGTGCCATCCAAAAATACCTGGAAGATCCTATTGCAGAAGAGATTCTGAAAGGTGAGGTACAGCAAGGTGCAGTATTGGAAATTGACTACAATAGCGAAACTGAGCAAATTGTTGTGGTTAATAAAAACCCTAGCAAAAAGATAAAAGAAGAGGGCACAAGTCCTGAATAAAGGGTTTTAATTCCTAATTTAATTGATTCCGCTGTTTTACAACAGCGGAATTTTTTTGCCCTGATTTTCTTGGGTTAGTGTTTTTTTCTTGGTTTTAAGCTGTTGTTCTTGTATTTTTTCTAGATATTCTAAGTCATTTTGCTTTTATTCCTAGGTTTAAACTGTTGTTCTTGTGTTTGTCTAGATATTCTTGGATTTTGTGCTGTTATTCTTTTTTGTTCTTGCTTAATACAAGATAAGTTAAAATAAATGCAGCTGTGAACCAGGAACCCTGAATTGACTAGAGTCGAGTAACACGGGTTGTGTATTCAGCTTGTTGATTCTGCAGTGCAACTTAAAAGTATCACTGATCATTTGGGCAATATGACCATTGCCACGCATGCGTTGGCCAAACCTGCTGTCATTAACATGGCCACCATGGCAGCTTTGTATCATGTGCCATACTTTGTCAAAGCGATCTGGATAATTCTTTTTAAGCCAGTCTTCAAAGATGGGACCTATTGCGCCATTAAGCCTCACAATGGTATAACCTGCATTGCGGGCACCACTGTTGGCAATAGTTTTTAAAATCTGTGGTACTTCATGGTCACTTAAACCGGGTACTAAAGGTGCAACCATCACACCCATAGGGATGCCTGCCTGACTTAAGGTCTCTACAATTTTTAACCTTTGTTTGGCAGTCGTCGTGCGGGGTTCCATCTTAGCTCTTAGTTCTTCATTGAGGCTGTTGATGGATACATAAACCATACAGAGGTTTTTCTTCGCCATTTCCTGCAAAATATCCTGATCGCGTAAAACCAGGGCATTTTTAGTAATGATACCTATAGGCTGTTTATATTCGAGGGCGATCTCCAGCAGTTGGCGGGTGAGCCTGAATTTTCTTTCTGCAGGCTGGTAACAATCTGTATTTCCCGATAGGGAGATGACACTGGCGTCCCAGTTTTTCTTCTCCAGGAATTTTCTGAATAGTGCGGGAGCCTCCTTTTTAACGATGATTTTACGCTCAAAATCTAGCCCTGCACTAAAGCCCCAGTATTCATGCACATTACGCGCGTAACAATAAGTGCAGCCATGCTCACAACCCTGGTAGGGGTTAAGCGAATAGGCCATGCCTACGTCAGGGCTCTCCACTTTGTTAACTACCGATTTTGACTGGCCAAAAATAAAGGATGTTTTGGTGTTTTCTACTTCCCAGTCGTCAATACCTTCCACATGTTCCTGCACATAATCATTCTTGAGGAAATGATTATGCGGATTTAATTGTGCCCCACGACCTTTTAAGTAATTATCCGGTTTTTCTTCATCACTGCTCATGTTATAAAATTACTAAAATTATTAGCAATTTTAACTATTTTTTAGCAGGATTATAAATATAATCCATGGGCACCATGTCGGCTATTTTCTCATAAGCCCAGAAACCCTCATAAAGGAACGATTTAGGCTGATAAATTCCGCCCGAAGCATAGAAATGTACAGGGCCCTCCATCATTTGTACCACAGAGATTTGGTAATTTGGCATATCTAGTGGTCGGGCTACTGAATGCCCGGATGTGTTGGTGTAATCATTGGTTTCCCGCTCCTTGGTATAAATCACATAAAGATCATCCTTATAGTTAATGGTTTTTAAGTCTTTATAGCGTTGTGTAACCAAGGTATCTGTTAACACCTCGCTGCGGTTCAAGGTGCTAATTTTCTTAGGCATCTTTTTAATCGTTGCCCAATAGGTCAGTGAATCGTTTTCTGCAGAGCCTAAGCGAATGACGCCATGTTGTGCTTTTTTAAGTCTGGTGATATTGGCATCGATCAGGCTGTCGGGAGGTCTTCTATCGTTTTTGATTTTGACCAGCTTATTGATCACGAAGCCTTCTTCCTTGGTCGTTCCTTTGTAAAGTGATTTAAAAAAATGC
>NZ_JAZQPU010000471.1:0-28049 GCF_045628745.1 Pedobacter sp. | reverse complement strand
ATCAATAAAACTGACGGCCTTAGCCATAATGTTGTTAAAAGCATAACTAAAGACAGGAACAATAACATTTGGCTCGGTCTAGCAAATGGACACCTTAACAAGGTCAAACAACAAAACTTACATATTAGTAATATAGAAATTCCTGAGAAAACAAAGTTCCGGGCTGGCATAAGAAAAATAATCTTAGATGAAGCGCATCAATCGCTTTTTTTGGCTTCTGAAAATGGTTTCGGAATGCTCCACGAAATTTATAGTGATCAATATACTTTCACTTTATTAAATGAAAATTCGCAATCAACCTTTGTTATCAAAGACTTTAGTTTAAATAAGAACAGTACCCTTGCATTAGCTTTATCATCTGGCATAGCACTCGTCAATTACCTAAATAATAAGCTTGAATTCGACATACATACCAGGAAAGAAGGATTTAACTTCTTTTCAGATCGTGCTTACAGTGTTTTTTACGATCAAAATCAAAAACTATGGTTCTCCAATATTAATGGTTTAAAAATATTAGATCCTGAGCATAACACCATCAACTTCAAAAAATCATTACTCAATAAACGGATCAATGACATTGAACAATTACCTGATGGCACAATGGTATTGGCAACAGACGGCTATGGGTTAATACTGATTAAAGGCAATAAAATTATACGTCATTTAACAAAGAATGATGGTCTTGCAAGTAATATTTGTAAAAAAATATTTATCAGCAATAACCAAATATGGTTGGTTACGCTCAATGGCGTTAATAAAGTCAGTTTAAATAACCAGCAAGCTGAAATCACAGCATTTGATTATACCAACGCCTTATTAAAAAATGACATCAATGATGTTTATGTGGATGCAGACACCTCCTATTTTGCTACTAATACGGGTTTAGTTTATTTTTTCAGCAAGCCACACGGACAAATCGTCGAAAATCCTAAGGCTTTAATTTCTTCCATTTTTGTAGACGAAAAAAAAAGGAGTTTAAAAGATGCTCATATTACTTTAAATCCTAACAGCAAAAAGATCACCTTTTATTTCGGGGTTGTAGATTTCCAGGGCCAGGATATTTTATATAGGTATCGCTTGAGAACACATGATGAATGGACAGAAACCAAAAACAAAAGAATAGAAGCAACCGCCCTTGAACCAGGCGATTATACATTTGAAGTGAGCGCAAAGTCAAACACCAGCAGCTGGGGCCCTTCCATGAAGATTAACTTTGAACTGAAATCCAGTATATGGCAAAGTACCTGGTTTTTACTTATACTATTTTTAATTGCCGGAATTTTCTTTTATGGCGTTGCTGTTGTGGTTACAAAAAAGCAAAAAAACAAAGAACAGCAAAAGCTGCTTTTAAAAAACAGAATCTTAATGCTGGAGCAGCAGGCCTTACAAGCGATGATGAATCCGCATTTTGTGTTTAATGTGATGAACTCTATTCAACATTACATCAATACAAAAGATACCGGTTCTGCCAATAGGGTTTTAACCGGATTTGCCAGACTGATTAGAAAGAACATGGAGATTTGTACTAAAAGTTATATTTCACTCCAGGAAGAACTGGAATACCTGGAGTTATACCTTAGTTTGGAGAAGAAAAGGTTTGGAGATAAACTAACTTATACAATACATATTGATCCACTGTTAGATAAGGAGGAAACCGTAATGCCCTCTATGCTGTTGCAACCCTACATAGAAAATGCCATCTGGCATGGTATCATGCCTATTGACAAAGGCGGTGAACTGAAAATCACTATTTTAATGAAAGATCAACATGTGCTCCAGATTGAAATTTCAGATAATGGAATTGGGATTGACAACTCTTTGAAGTATAAAAAAAATAGCCATACCAGTAAAGGGATGAGTTTGACACAAGAAAGGGTAAACCTCTTGAATCAGATCAATGTAAACCCTGTACAAATTAAAATACAGCAAACAGGTGCTTCAGGTACTTCGGTCGTAATTTCTATCACTTTACCTTCCTAATTTACCGTTTACTCAAGTATTAATACCATTTACTAATTTCATTGCACATCCTATTTTAAATAGCACTAATCTTGTTATAGATATTAATAACAAACCTAGTTTGTAAAGCGTTCTTATAGAATTGGTCAAAGATATTTTAACCTAACCTAAAAATTATCTCAATTCAGGTTTCATTTGTGTGTTAAAAGTGGTAAAGCGAAAACTTTACCACTTTTTTTTTGCGTTAATATCTGCTAAGGCTACTCCATTATTCTAGTATTTACTAAAGATAAGGCGAAGCTAGTGACTATAAGTACTGGTAATCAATAGCCTCTAAGTTTAGCTGCTGATGCGGATCTTTTTTTAAAAATAAATAACCACCAATATGCTTTTTGTTTTATTTTTGAGGGAGACAAAATTTAGAAATTAAATTTAATTGACTTTTAATTTTGTAAATTTATAACCAACAAACACTTTTAGAAATTTATTTTTTTTGTAATGACAACTCCGAAAAAATCCATCAAAAAAAGTCCATTAAGCGAAGTTGAGGATAGGGATATACTCAACGGCAGTCCGGTTGAAGAAATTAAAAACAAGAAATCATTTTTAGATGATGAAGATGACGATTTTGATGTTGCTCTTGATGATCTTGATTCATTTGACGATTTTGTAGATGATGACGATGATGATAATTTCTAATTAAAACCTTAACACCATATCCCCCAACATCCTTTAAGGATGTTTTTTATTGACTAGACCTTATACATGCAGATCCTACCCGTTAACGATATTAAATCAAGTGCAAATTTTTTAGAAGTTCCAAGAATTCTTTATAAAAATGAGGAGAAATGGATTTGCCCACTAGATGTAGAAATTGAAGCCATTTTTGATCCTCAACAAAACCCATTCTTTAAGTATGGGGCTTGTCAACGCTGGATTTTAAAAGATACCAATGGGAAACTCATTGGACGGGTGGCTGCATTCATAAATGAGAAAAAAGCTTTTCAAAATGAGCAGCCTACAGGTGGTATGGGATTTTTCGAATGTATCAATGACCAGCAGGCGGCTTTTAAGTTATTTGACACGGCAAAAAATTGGCTTCAGGAAAAAGGAATGCAGGCAATGGATGGCCCAATCAATTTTGGAGAGAATGACTCTTTCTGGGGCTTGCTCATAGAAGGCTTTACGCAGCCTTCTTATGGCATGAATTACAACTTCCCTTATTACCACGACTTCTTTATTAATTATGGTTTTAAAAAGGAATATGAACAAATTACCAACCATCTACAGATTAGAAATCCGTTTCCAGAGCGATTTACTAAAATTGCCAATTGGGTAGCGCAAAAACCAGGTTATACCTTTGAGCACTTTTCTAAAAAAAATTCAACGAAATATGTAAATGACCTGATGGAAATTTATAACGATGGCTGGAAGGATTTTGAAAACTTTGTTCCTATCAAAAAAGAAACCTTATTGGAAAGCTTCAAAAAAATGGAAGCGATAATGGATGAAAAGTTAATCTGGTTTGCCTATGTAAATGGTGAACCTGCTTCCTTTGTTGTCATTGTGCCTGATGCCAACCAATTGATCAAGAGCTTTAACGGTAAATTAGGATTAATAGAGAAAATAAAGTTTGTATACCGTAAATGGAAAGGTGTAAACCGAATGCGAGCCATTGTTATG
This sequence comes from Pedobacter sp., assembly GCF_045628745.1. GTDB lineage: Bacteria > Bacteroidota > Bacteroidia > Sphingobacteriales > Sphingobacteriaceae > Pedobacter. The sequence continues at coordinate 24,407 of NZ_JAZQPU010000471.1, read as the reverse complement.
GGTACAAAATCTACCTACCAAAAACATGGATTAGAATCTGCTTTATTTATTAAACTAAAAGAGTATGTTTTGCCGTTGAACCAATATGATGAGTTAGAACTATCTTGGGTGGGCGATTTTAACGATAAGATGTTATCTATACACCAGGCTACAGGTGCCACTTTCGGGAAGCGACACCTCACCTTGCGTAAAATTTTTTAAATTTATTTCTGTCTTATTTCTTCATAAAGTTCAATCACCTTTTTTTGAAGTTTGATGATTTCTTCTTCTCTTTGAGATAACCTTGATTTTAAACTATTAATCTCTTCGAAGTTTACAGATTGTGGATTCTCACCTTCTTTCGAAATAATGTCCATTGTCGATACTTCAAATAAGTTGGCAATTTGTGCCAATCTTGAAATGTTGATATCAGTAATCCCTGTTTCTATTTTTGAAAAAGCTGGTATAGAAATGTTAAGACGTTTTGCAACTTCTCCCTGACTCCAACCATTTTTCTGTCTCAGTTGCCTGATGTTTTTACCAATTACGTTCATATTGTGTTTTTAGATATTTTAGTGTGCATTAAACTATGTATTCAACTCACGTGCCAGTTTACCAAGATCTAAACCTCCGAAATTTCCTGAACTCATGAGTAATAAATTAGTATTGTTAAAATTAAGTGCTAACAAATACTTTTCTAATTGGAGAGTGTTGTTGAAAAAGTGCAATTTAGGGTTTTTAAAAGCTTTTTCCACCTCTAAGTTGCTAAATGGTGAAATTTTCTTCTGTAGGAAAGTATCAGCATTAATGTAAACAATAGCCACATCTGCCATATCCATGGTACTTTCATACTGAAGTAAAAAATTTTTATTTAAACTACTGAATGTATGCAACTCTATACACGCTACTAATTTTCTGCCCTTAAATTGGGACTTCACCGCTTCTATTGTAGCTTTAACTTTGGATGGTGAATGAGCAAAATCTTTGTAAACGTTAGTCTGATTATCACTTCGCAACAATTCGAGTCGTTTTGCAGCCCCCTTAAACGAAGAAATGGCTTCATTAAATTCTTGTGCAGAAATTCCTAATTCCTTACACACTAATTTTGCCGCATTTAAGTTCATTAAATTATGGTCACCGAAAATTTGCAAGGGCGTTTTTTCAGGTAAAAGATAGGTAATACCGTCTTGAAGCTGGTGAGGAGGAATGGAATAAGGGATTTTATCTACAGGTGCCGTAGCACTTTTAACCAAATCAGAAAGGACAGCATCCGTTTCACAATAAATTAATTTTCCATTGGCGGCTACAGTATCAATAAATATACCAAATTGCTGAGTATACGATTCAAAGGTTGGAAAAACATTAATGTGATCCCAGGCAATTCCACTAATTACACCAATATTTGCTTTGTAAAGATGAAATTTGGGCCGTCTGTCTATTGGTGAGGCTAAATATTCATCACCCTCAATAATGATTACTGGAGCCGAAGCAGTGAGCTTCACCATGGTATCGAAACCTTCTAGCTGCGCACCAACGAGATAGTCGAAATCTCTGTTATAGTAATGAAGCACATGTAAAATCATTGAGGTAATGGTTGTTTTGCCATGACTTCCACCAATTACTACACGTAACTTATCTTTACTCTGCTCGTAAATATATTCTGGATAAGAATAAATTTTCAGCCCCAATTCCTGAGCCTTCAACAATTCCGGGTTATCTACAAATGCATGCATCCCTAAAATGACAGCATCGAGATCAGGGGTTATATTTTGCTCATTCCAACCGAAGGTGGTAGGTAGGAGGTTATACCTGGCTAACCTGCTATAAGAAGGTTCCGCAATCACATCATCAGATCCACTAACCTGATATCCTTTTTTATGCAGAGCGATGGCCAGGTTGTGCATGGCACTGCCACCAATTGCAATAAAATGTATCCGCATATTCTTTTACTCCGTAATTAATTCTTTATAAAATGTGCAGCTACCCAGTCTCCAATTTTTTGATGATCAACATACTTTATGTCAAACTTCAGGCATTCTTCTGTAATCATTTCCAGATCTGGCGACTCATAAAAGCCACTAAAGAAAATACTGCCTCCAGCATTAAGTACTGCAGCGTAGTTTTCTATCTGATCAAGCAAAATGTTGCGGTTGATATTAGCTAAAATAACGTCAAATGATGCTTGTGGAATAACTTCCTTTCCACCCCATAAGGCTTCAATATTGCTGATGTTATTTAAAGTAGAATTTTCAAGTGTACTCTGATAACACACCTCATCGTAATCAATGGCTACTAAAGATTTAGCGCCCTTTTTAGCCGCTAAAATAGCTAATATACCAGTTCCACAGCCCATATCAAGCACTGCCTTATCCTGAACGTTAAACGATAATATATATTGCATCATCATCGTGGTCGTCTGGTGGTGCCCTGTACCAAAAGCCATCTTAGGATCAATCACAATCTCATAAGGATATTGCGGCTGTGCAGGATGGAATGTTGCACGAACATAACATTGTTCACTGATGATTAATGGTTCAAAGTTTTTCTCCCATTCTTCATTCCAGTTTTTTGCTGCAATTTCCTCGACAGTATAAGTGTAAACAATGTTTTCTAAAGAATTAGTAAGCACCTCAGTTAAGGTAACCTGACTATATTCTTCAAAATCAACAAAGGCAGCAAATCCGCTTTCCGTATCTTCGAAAGTGTTATACCCTATTTCAGCCAGATCATTGATCAACAAGTCTTGTTGATAGGCTTCAATATTTTCGAAAGTAAAAGTAACCTGTATATATTGCATTAAGCGTTAAATGTTTTAACGATGTCCGTAAAATCACGAGATTTTAAGGAGGCACCTCCAATTAATCCGCCATCTATATCTTCCTGAGCAAATAGCTCAGCCGCATTTTTAGGATTACAACTACCACCGTATAAAATGCTGGTGTTCGCCGCTATATCATCGCCATATTGTGTTGCTATCTCCTGGCGGATAAAAGCATGGACTTCTTGTGCCTGTGCTGAACTAGCTGTTAAGCCTGTTCCAATAGCCCAAACAGGTTCGTATGCAATCACAACTTTAGAAAAATCTTCCGCACTTAAAGCAAATACACCTTGTGTTAATTGTGATTTAATGACATCAAAATAACTCCCGTTATTTCTTTCGTCTAAAGTTTCACCAATGCAAAAAATAGGAATAAGGTTATTTTGCAAGGCTATATTCGTTTTCTCCAATAACAGTGCATCAGATTCAGCAAAATATTGTCGGCGTTCAGAATGGCCAATTATAACGTATTCACAACCAGCAGATTTGATCATTTTAGCAGAGATTTCTCCTGTAAAAGCACCACTTTCATTTTGATGACAGTTTTGTGCGCCTAGCCTAACGGTAGTGCCACCCAATTTAGCTAAACTGTTTAAATGAATAAAAGGAGCGCATATAACAGCCACCTGCGTGCCCTTTTGCTCATCTCTTACCATATTTACGATTTCTGAAAATAGAGAAATACCTTCGGTATAATCTAAATTCATTTTCCAGTTACCTGCTACAATTTGTTTTCTCATTTTAAATTTTTGTGTTTATACTGTATCTTCCTAAAAGCGTCTGTGTGGTCGCGTTAATTCAAAAACTTTCGTTAAAATATCTTTCTCCAGCTGATCAAATGGAACAGCTCTTCTTTCATATACTTTTTCTGCAGTGTCAAACATTTTCTGGAGTGTATAGGTTTCATAACCTTGCGCCCCACCCCAGGCAAAATCCGGAACAAAATTTCTCGGAAAGCCAGCGCCAAATATATTAGCACTCACACCGGCCACCGTTCCGGTATTAAACATGGTATTGATGCCACACTTGGCATGGTCTGCCATGATTAACCCGCAAAACTGCAAACCCGTCTTCCGAAAAGCTTCTTTGGCATAATCCCAAAGTTTAACTTCTGCGTAATTATTTTTCAAATTTGAGTTATTTGAATCTGCACCAATATTGCACCACTGTCCAATAACTGCATTTCCTAAATAACCTTCATGCCCCTTTGAAGAATAGCCCCAAATTACGGCATTATTAATTTCGCCACCAACCCTACAGTAAGGACCAATAGTCGTTTGTCCGTAAATTTTTGCTCCCATTTTAACCTGAGAGTTATCACACAAGGCAAAAGAGCCACGAATATGGCTCCCTTCCCATATTTCTGCATTCTTACCGATATAGATGGGTCCAGTTAAACTATTCAAGGTTGAGCATTCAACTTTTGCTCCTTCCTCAAGAAAAATATCATCTCCCAATAACGTATTGGTATGACTGATCACAGCAGATTGTCTACCCTGCGTTAATAATTTAAAATCTTTCCTTAATTCTACATCATTATTTTTGAAAATATCTTCAGGGTATAATAGCCGCTTAAAATCGCCGGTATAAGCTTTCATCAAAAAACCATCAGCAGTAGCAGCATCAAAGGGAGCAGCATCTTTACCTAGGTAAGCAATTAACAAAGTTCCTTTTTTAAGGCACTCGCCTGGTTTTAGTGCTAGTATAGACTCCACAAGGGCTTCGTCAGGGCAAATAGAACCATTTATAAAAAGTAGCGCAGCTGGCTGAGGCTTAAATTTTAGCTCAAGGTAAGGAATGGTAGAAAAGCCTGTTTCAGCCTTTAACCATAAAGCCCATTTTTCTGAAATCGTTAAAATACCTACCCGAAGGTCAGCAACAGGTCTGGTAAAAGTAAGGGGCCGAAGGGATAACCATGCGGCGTCATCAAATAAATTGATCTTCATAAGCAACAAAAATAAAAAAAGTCCCGACGCTAAAGCATCGGGACTTAAAATAATTTCTTTATTTGCAGAATTACTTTTTAGCGTAACGAGTTTTAAACTTGTCAATACGGCCAGCAGTATCTACCAATTTCATTTTACCAGTATAAAACGGGTGAGAAGTATGTGAGATCTCTAATTTATATAGAGGATATTCATTTCCATCTTCCCAAGTGGTAGTTTCTTTAGTATCTACACAGGATTTAGTTAAAAAAGAATATTCGTTAGACATATCTTTGAATACAACAAATCTATAGTTCGATGGATGCAGATCTTTTTTCATATTATGATTATAATTATAACTTACGTGTCTCTTATTTTTAAGGTTGCAAATATCCGAATTTTATTTCTGTTAAGCAAGCATAAACCCGAAAATTATAGGTCTAATTGCATTTTCCTCGTACATAAACAATTTTTCAGCTTTAAATGAGCCAGTTACAAAAGTTTTATTTCCTGGCACAATTCTATTAATACGCCATTAGTGCCTTTTGGATGAACAAAACACACTAATTTATTGTCCGCACCTTTCTTAGGTTTTTCATTGAGCACTTGAAATCCTTCATCGCTTAAGCGTTTCATTTCTGCGTAAATATCGGTTACTTCAAAAGCGATATGATGGATACCCTCCCCTTTTTTTGCCAGAAACTTTGCTATGGCGCTATCTTCATCAGTTGCTTGCAACAATTCTATTTTATTGTCACCTGTTTTAAAAAACGCTGTTGTTACACATTCACTGCCTACTTCTTCGGTTTTATAAGAACCAACACCCAACAATTTCTCATATATATCACAAGCCTGGTCCAGGTTATGGACAGCTATGCCTATATGTTCTATTTTATTCATCATCCTGAAAGGTTATTTAAATGTAAAAATGCATGTTTCGACTATAGTTTCATAGTTATTATTTATAATTGTTGGTAATCTTTTTGCGTATCTTTGTGTATTAAGAATAATTTAAAATAACATGGAACTTCCTATTTACCTAGATAATAACGCAACAACGCCCCTGGACCCAAGGGTTTTAGAGGCCATGCTGCCTTATTTCACTAACAAATTTGGTAATGCTGCCAGCCGTAACCACGCATTTGGCTGGGTTGCTGAAGAAGCCGTTGATTATGCACGTGAGCAAGTGGGCAAATTAATCGGTTGTACTGAAAAAGAAATCATCTTTACTTCTGGCGCTACTGAAGCGGATAACCTTGGTATTAAAGGTGTTTTTGAAATGTACAAGGAAAAAGGCAACCATATTATTACCGCTACTACAGAACATAAAGCAGTATTAGATACTTGTAAACACCTTGAAAAATTAGGTGCTAAAGTTACTTACCTGAAAGTAAAAGCTGATGGTTTAATTGATTTACAAGAATTAGAAGCTGCCATGACTCCGGAAACCATTTTGGTGACCATCATGTACGGTAACAATGAAATCGGTGTTGTACAACCTATAAAAGAAATTTCTGCTATTGCACATCAGCATGGTGCTTTATTTATGACTGATGCTACGCAAGCGGTAGGAAAAATTCCTGTTGATGTAAATGCTGACGGCATTGATTTAATGGCATTTTCTGCACATAAAATGTATGGCCCTAAAGGCGTAGGCGTTTTATATGTAAGACGTAAAAACCCAAGGGTTAAAGTTACTGCACAAATGGATGGCGGTGGTCATGAACGTGGCATGCGTTCTGGAACACTTAACGTTCCAGGAATTGTAGGTTTAGGTAAAGCATGTGAACTGTGCCGCCTTGAAATGGATCAGGAAGCTGCCCGTTTATCTGCATTAAGAGATAAATTAGAAGGTTCATTAACACAAATGGAAGAAAGTTATGTTAATGGTAATACAGAACATCGTTTACCACACGTAGCTAATATCTCTTTCAAATATGTTGAAGGTGAAGGCTTAATGATGGCGATGAAAGATCTTGCTGTATCTTCAGGTTCTGCTTGTACGTCAGCGTCTTTAGAACCTTCCTACGTATTAAAAAGCTTAGGTCTTTCTGACGATTTAGCACACTCTTCTATCCGTTTTGGATTAGGTCGTTTCACTACCGAGGAAGAAATTGATTATGCAATTGAAAACACTAAAAAAGCAGTAAACCATTTAAGAGATTTATCTCCACTATGGGAAATGTTTAAAGAAGGTATTGATTTAAGTAAAATTGAATGGGCTGAGCACTAAGCTTCCCTCAATTAAATAATATAAAAAGTTTTAAATAGGCTTAACGCCTGGAGGACAATAAAATGGCATATTCAGAAAAAGTAATGGAACATTATACCAACCCCCGCAATGTTGGTACTTTAAATAAAGATAGTAAATCAGTTGGTACAGGTTTGGTTGGCGCACCAGAATGTGGAGACGTAATGCGTTTACAAATTGAAGTTGACGAAAATAACATCATCACTGATGCGAAGTTCAAAACCTTTGGTTGTGGTTCTGCAATTGCTTCCTCTTCACTAGCTACAGAGTGGTTAAAAGGTAAAACAGTTGACGAAGCATTAGCCATAGATAATATGGATATCGTTGAAGAATTGGCTTTACCACCGGTAAAAATCCACTGTTCTGTATTAGCAGAAGATGCAATTAAATCTGCCATCAACGATTACAGAGTTAAAAATGGTTTAGCACCTTTTGAATTAGCTAAATCTCACCACTAGCCTTTAAGGTTAGTATAAGTATTGATTAAATTTTAGAAACGATGATCACAATTACGGAAAAAGCAAAAAGCAAAATAGATCATTTAATGCAAGATTCGCAGATGGGTGCTGATTATTTTCTTCGCGTATCGGTAAAAGGAGGTGGCTGTTCAGGTTTATCATACAACTTAGATTTTGATAACGAAGAGAAAACCGGAGACCAGTTTTTTGAAGATCAAGGAATTAGAATTGCTTTAGATATGAAGTCATTCTTATATCTCGCAGGTACTGAACTTGACTTTTCTGATGGATTAAATGGTAAGGGTTTTAATTTCCATAACCCAAATGCCAGCCGATCATGTGGCTGTGGAGAGAGTTTTTCTGTTTAAAGAACATTTTTGTTATATTTGTAAAGGGCACTTTTAGTGCCCTTTTGCTTTTTTAAATGTAAAAGTTTATCATTGCCCCCGCAAGTAAAACAACAACACACATTATGGTATCATTTAATGAGTTCTCTACTGTTCCAAGTTTACTGAGAAATGTAGTAGCGAATATTCACCCACCTGAAGAAACTTTCCTGATTCATAAAAAGAATGCAGAATGGGAAGAGATATCTTTTGGAAAAACACTGGAACGTGCCGATGCAATTTCAGCCTTTTTTCTTGAAAAAGGCATTGCTAAAGGTGATCGAATGGGCTTAATGATTGAAAACTCCCCGCAGTATGTTTATTATGACCAGGGTATTCAACAGATTGGTGCCATTAACGTTTCCATTTACCCTACCCTTTCTGAACAAGAAGTAGAATATATCATCAACGATTCTGGAATTAAGGCCATTCTTGTAGGTAATACCTTCCTTTATAAAAAAATACTAAAAGTTGCAGATAACTGCAGAGAACTCAAATATCTTATTCCTGCTTTTCCGGAATATATTAAAGTGAAAGTACCAGAAGACAACACTTTAGAAATTATACCCTTGCAAGCCATCCTTCAAACAAAAGAAGTAATTACAGCTGCAGAAAAGAGCCAGATAGAAGCGATAAGGCTTGCGCTTCGCCCCACTGATACTTCCTCGTTAATCTATACGTCTGGTACTACTGGTACACCGAAAGGTGTGATGCTTTCTCATGGCAATTTCGTTGAAAATGTAAAGGTTTGTTTGCAGCAAATCTATGTAATTGATAAAACCGATGTTTTTTTATCCTTCCTTCCCTTGTCACACGTTTTTGAACGTACAGCATGCTACCATGTTTGCTGCGCCCAGGGTTGCAAAATAGGCTATGCACAAAGCCTGGAACTTTTAGTTAAAAACATGGAGGAAATTAAACCTACAGTGATGAGCTGTGTGCCCCGATTGCTAGAAAGAATTCATGATAAGGCCATCAAAAGCGGCACGGCAGATGGAGGTTTGAAAGCCAAAATATTTTTATGGTCGCTAGAAACCGGACAAAACTACCGTCGCAAGAAAGAAGCAGGCAAAAACCCAGGCTTAGTGCTAACTGCACAAAAAATGATCGCTGAGAAACTTGTATTCAGCAAAATTAAAGAAAAAACCGGTGGCAGGTTAAAGTTTATGATCTCCGGCGGTGCAGCCCTTCCTAAAAATGTAGGTGAGTTTTTTGGTAACTTAGGTATCAAAATTCTAGAAGGTTTTGGCTTAACCGAAACCTCTCCCGTAATGTCTGTAACCGAATATGACCGACAGGTGTACGGTACCGTAGGAAGAGTGATACCTGGTATTGAGGTTGCGATTCAAAATGTTGATACCAAAGAAATGATCACAATACAGACTCATGATACCTTTCTTGAAAATTTTCAAAGTGAAGAAGGTGAAGTCATCGTTCGTGGACATTGCGTAATGCAGGGTTACTTTAATAAACCTGCAGAAACAGCTGCTGTAATCGATAAAAATAATTGGTTTCATACGGGCGACATAGGCCGCTTTTACCAGGGAAACTTGCAGATTACAGATCGCATCAAAAATATGATCGTAACTGCCTATGGTAAAAATGTTTACCCTACTCCTATAGAGAATATTTATTTGAAAAGTCTTAAAATCGAACAGGTATTTCTAATCGGAGACAAAAGAGAATACCTTACAGCAATCATCATTCCCAATGCAGATAGTTTAAAAGAGAACTTTAACCTGGATGAGTCTTTTTTCCTTCAACCGGAGATATTTATTGAAGACAAGGAAATGATCAGCTGGATTGCACAGGATATTAGAAAATTAGGAAATGACCTTGCCAAGTTTGAAAGAATCAAGAATTTTAAAGTAAAAAGAACACCTTTCAGCATGGAAGAAGGTGAGATTACGCCTACACTTAAAGTTAAACGGAAAGTAGTAGAGCAAAAATATGCAGAAAGCATCAATGCAATGTATAAAGAATCTGTTGAAGCAGATTAAAAATCAATCGCAATTGCTATTTTTACAATTCTAAAAAACACAAGATCTGGCTTAGGCTAAAGATATCTATTTATATGAGTACAGGATTATCAGAACAAGAAGTATTGCGTAGAAATGCGCTTACACAATTACGTGACTTAGGCATCAACCCTTATCCGGCAGAAACTTATGAAGTTACTGCACACGCCGCTGACATATTAGAGAATTACGAAAGAGATAAAACTTCTTATAAGAATATTAGTCTTGCTGGCCGCATCATGAGCCGTAGAATTATGGGTAGTGCTTCCTTTGTGGAGCTTCAGGATGCAACAGGAAGAATACAACTTTATTTAAAAAGAGATGACCTTTGTCCTGATGAGGATAAAACATTATATAATACAGTATTTAAGAAACTCCTTGACTTAGGCGACTATATTGGTGTTAAAGGCTATATGTTCACCACGCAAACAGGAGAAATTTCATTGCACGTTACAGAATTCAAGCTGCTTTCGAAATCTTTAAAACCACTTCCAGTGGTTAAACGCGATGATGACGGGCATATTTATGATGGATTTACTGATCCGGAAATGCGTTACCGCCAGCGTTATGTTGATTTAACTGTAAATCCGGATTACAAAAAAATCTTCATGAACCGTTCCAAGGTCATCAACACCATGCGTAATTATTTCGATGAGCAGGGATGGATGGAAGTGGAAACACCAATCCTTCAGCCTATTCATGGTGGTGCTGCAGCACGTCCTTTTACTACTCACCACAATACACTGGATATGCCTTTGTACCTGCGTATTGCCAATGAGCTTTACCTAAAAAGGCTGATCGTTGCTGGCTTTGACGGCGTATATGAGTTCGGAAAGATGTTCAGAAATGAAGGTATGGACCGTACGCATAATCCGGAGTACACTTCTATGGAGATTTACGTTGCTTATAAAGATTATATCTGGATGATGGCAATGGTAGAAGAATGCCTTGAAAAAATTGCAGTGGCAATTCATGGTACAGCAGTAGTTAAATATGGTGAACATGACATCAACTTTGCTGGTCCTTATGAAAAACTTTCTATGTATGAGTCCATCCAGAAATACACTGGCATTGACGTTTCAGAAATGACCGAATTGCAATTGCAGGAAACCTGCAAAAGCTTAAATATTGAAATTGATTCTTCTATGGGCCGTGGTAAACTGGTTGATGAAATCTTTAGCGAGAAAGTAGAAGCTAATTTGATTCAACCTACTTATATCACAGATTACCCTATTGAAATGACGCCGCTGGCAAAGAAACACCGCAGCAAAGAAGGTTTGGTGGAAAGATTTGAATTGTTTGTTTGTGGTAAGGAGATTGGTAATGCCTATTCTGAATTGAATGACCCTATTGATCAAAAAGAAAGATTTATAGACCAATTGAAACTGGCCGAAAGAGGTGACAGTGAAGCCATGGCAATGGATGAAGACTTTATCCGTGCGTTGGAATATGGTATGCCTCCTACCTCAGGATTAGGTTTCGGTATTGACCGCTTAGTCATGCTCATGACTAACCAGTCTACTATTCAGGAAGTGTTGTTCTTCCCGCAAATGCGTCCGGAGAAAAAAGCAAAGGTAACCAGCGATGAAGATTTCGTCAATGCAGGTATTCCTGCAGACTGGGTACAGGTAATCAGAAAAATGAATATCAATACTATTGAAGAGCTTAAAGCGGCCAACCCAAACAAAGTGTTTAATGATTTAGGTGGCATGCGTAAAAAAATGAAACTGGAATTATTGATGCCAAGTAAAGAAGAAGTGATGGCTTGGTTTGCTTAACAAAAGCATAACATAAATTTAAGGCTTATGGTAAGAAATTACCATGAGCCTTTTTTAATTTTAGACCAGCTTAAAACTCTATAAATATGGATATTACAAGTCTGGAAATTACCGAAAATCAATACTGCATAAAGCTTGACAAAGCTTCCTTTGATTTATCTTTAATCCGTAAGTTGATCAACAGGATCCAAGCAGAACAACACTTCTTTAACCGCAATAATAGCAGCGTTCAGGATGACATCATCAGCAGAGCAGGCCGTGCCACAGAAGATGAAAACTTCGACAGGCTATGCGATAAATAAAAAATGGTTTTAAGGCACCTTAACGATTAGTAATAATTACCTATTCGTTGAGCAATTATTTATAGGGCATTAACAGGGCCTTCAGATATCAATCGATATAGGTAGGCCCTACGAAGGCCCTACCAATGCCCTCTGAACGCTATGGAAACTATTAGGTGCAAATTACCTTTAGGTAAGGTGTGCGCTTTTATTTTTAGTATATTTTTCAGGAGTTAATTCCATAAAAAAGGCTGTGTCATTTCTCAACAATACAGCCTTTTTTCAATTTCAAACTTTTCTTATTACCTGTATCTGATCTGCTGTTGTTTGTCAAGCATACCTAACTGATCTTTCATCTGTTTAATTTGATCGGCTAACAGTTTATTTTTATCTGCTTTTTTAGCTTCAGTTAAATACAACTGCGCTTCCCGTTTATTTCTTTTTCCCATTGCAATACCTGCGAGACTTAATTTTGCCAGGGCAATGTTATGATCCATGTGCATGCCTAAGGCCAATGCTTTTTTGAAATACTTTTCTGATTGCATAGGTGCCTTTCTGGATTCAATTAAACCGATCAGCAATTGGTAATAACCATGTTGAACACGGATCAATTGTTTTTCATAATTGGTGATTCTTTTTAGAAATTGTTCTGCTTTTGGCATATTATCCTTACGCAAAAACCATTGGGCAAGTAACATGTTTTCATTATAGAAATAGGTTACTATCACTAAAATACTGATGAGTAAGGCTAAAATCCCCCAACCCCAGAAGCCGAAAATCATTAAAGCAATGGAGGCTCCAAGTATGGCAAAACCTATAATTAGACGTACGATGTTTGACATATTCTTCTTTAAATTTTTTTAAACAAATATCGGGTTTTAATACTAATAATTAGATTTAATGTGATAATTTCAGCAAAAATATTACCAACAGCCCTGCTGCATTTAAGAATTAATTACAGCAGACAACGGAACCTGTTAAAATGATAACGGCGACCGGCTTGTTGCCCAATAGCGTTTAATAGATAAAGATGACTGTTACTTTAGAACCAAGCTGGCTGAATGTTTTAGAAAAAGAATTCGATAAAGACTATATGAAGTCTTTAAAAGTATTCTTAAAAGAGGAGAGAGAAAATCATCACGAAATCTATCCGGAAAATAAAAATATTTTTAATGCTTTCCAGCATACCCCTTTCGACAAGGTGAAGGTCGTGATCCTTGGGCAGGATCCTTACCATGGACCAGGGCAAGCACATGGCTTATCCTTCTCTGTGCAAAAGGGTGTAAAATTGCCACCATCACTAAAAAACATTTACAAAGAACTGAGCACTGATATTGAAGGTTTTAAAACGCCTTTAAATGGCAACCTTACAGAATGGGCAGATCAGGGTGTGTTATTGTTAAATGCAACGCTCACCGTAAGGGCTAAGGAACCAGGATCACACCAGGGTAAAGGATGGGAGATATTTACAGATACGGTGATGGCAGAATTATCACAGCGTAAACAAGGTATTGTATTCCTTTTGTGGGGAAAATATGCCCAGAATAAATCTTTATTAATAGATGATTCCAGGCATACCATTTTAAAAGCCCCACACCCCTCCCCTTTTTCTGCGTATCAGGGCTTTTTAGGATGCCGGCACTTCTCTAGAACTAACTTAAAACTCGCCGAAAATGGATTATCACCAATCAACTGGCAGATTTCAGACTAATACTCCAAAGGAACAATAGGTTCTTTCTTCGTTGTAGACATGATCATCATGGTCTGGAAAGTCTTCACCACAGAAATCTTGCTGATTTTATCCATAATTAACCGCTCATAAGCTTTAATGTCATTGACATATACTTTAAGCAGAAAATCGGCCTGTCCTGTTACATGGTGACATTCAGTAATTTCTTTGATCTGATTTACTTCATCAAGGAAAGTTTGAATAGTGTTATTTTTATGAAAGTCCAGTTGTACTTGTATAAAAGTTTTGATACCTAATCCCAGTTTTTCTTCGTCTACTAAAGCATGGTAGCTTTTAATGAAACCAGATAATTCTAGTTTTCTTACACGTTCCAGCGTTGGAGCTGGTGATAGTCCAATCTCCTGAGACAATAGCAAGTTGGTTATTCTTCCGTTTTCTTGTAAAAGTTTAAGGATTTTAAAATCTATTTTGTCTATTTCTGCAGCCATTGTATATTATATTTAATTCAAAGATAGAACAAAAAGCACTAATACACCAAATAATATTTTATAAAACAGGTTAAATAATACAATAAATTTTACCAGCTTTTATTTAGATTTGTCTAAACATTTAGTTAGCCAGATATAAATGGAATCATTTACAGAAGAAAATTACCTTAAAACTATCTACCATATTTCCAGGCTTCACTCAGGAATGGTTCAAACCAATGCCATTGCCGAAAGAATGCAAACCAGGCCTGCTTCTGTGTCAGACATGGTAAAGAAACTGGCAGAAAAGCATTTGGTTAACTATGTTAAATACAAAGGTGTTACCCTAACAGAAAAGGGAAAGTCAACAGCTATAAATATCGTGCGAAGACACCGCCTTTGGGAATTTTTTTTGGTCAACACCTTAGATTTTAAATGGGATGAGATTCATGAGATTGCCGAAGAGCTGGAGCATGTCAACTCACCAAAATTGATTGAGCGCTTAGATGAATTTTTAGGCTATCCTAAGCACGATCCTCACGGTGATCCTATTCCTGATAAAGCAGGAAATTTCGAAGCTTCCGCCGTCGTTAAACTAAATCAGCTGCAACAAGGTGCACATGGCCTGATTGTTGGTGTCAGTGAACACTCTTCCTCCTTTTTAAGATACCTGGAAAAAACAAATCTCACCTTAGGAACATCGCTACAACTCCTTGCCATTACAGATTTTGATGGCTCTGTAGAATTGCGCCTGGGTAAACAAAAGATAAGTATCAGCAGAGAAGTAGCGAAACATATTTTAATGAAACCATTATAACTTTTACCACAAACAGCAATTTAAATAAACTGTTATCAGTAAATCAATTCAAATAAAGACAACATGAAATATGCTGAGTCATTAAGCGAGGTGAACCAAAGTATAGAAACTAACAAACGAAGTGGCTGGAAAAGAATTCTATCTTTTATTGGCCCGGCGTATTTAGTCAGCGTGGGTTACATGGACCCTGGAAATTGGGCTACAGATTTAGCAGGTGGCAGCAAATTCGGCTACCAGCTCATTTGGGTGCTTTTAATGTCCAACCTGATTGCCCTCTTGCTACAATCATTGAGTTCCAGGTTAGGTATTGTCAGGGGAGTAGACCTGGCACAAGCATCTAGAAATAGCTATCCAAAATGGGCGAACATTCCCTTGTTTGTACTTGCACAGACTGCTATTGTTGCCTGTGATCTTGCAGAAATCATTGGGATGGCCATCGGTTTACAATTACTCTTCAATATTCCCTTAATATGGGGTATTAGCTTAACCATTCTAGACACCTTTCTTCTGTTATTTCTAATGAACAAAGGCATGCGAAAAATGGAAGCCTTTATTGTGTCCATGGTTTTTATTGTTGGCATCTCTTTTTTAGTGGAGATGTTCATTGTAGAACCTTCGCTCAAGGAAATAGCTGCAGGTTTTGAACCTAGTATTCTTTCAGGTGATGCCTTATATATCGCCATTGGTATCATTGGTGCAACGGTTATGCCTCATAATTTATACCTGCACTCCTCTCTTGTGCAAACCAGGAAATTTAAAAGAGATACTGCAGGAATTAAAGAAGCAATAAAGTTCAATTTTATTGATACCGCAGTAGCTTTAAATCTTGCTTTTTTTGTGAATGCTGCCATATTAATTTTAGCTGCAGCAGCATTTTATAAAAATGGCTTACATGAGGTGGCAGAAATTGCCGATGCCCACAAGCTGCTAGAACACATTTTTGGTGGCGTGGCACCTACGTTATTTGCTATTGCTTTAATTGCTGCCGGACAAAGTTCTACGGTTACAGGAACCCTTGCAGGACAGATTATCATGGAGGGCCATTTAAATTTACGCATAGAGCCATGGCTACGCAGGTTAATTACCCGTCTTTTGGCTATCATCCCTGCGTTTTTTACCATCGTTTATTTTGGAGAAAGTGCATTAGGTGGACTACTGATTTTGAGTCAGGTGGTATTGAGTTTACAACTGGGCTTTGCTGTAATCCCCTTGATCCATTTTACGTCCGATAAAAAGGAAATGAAAGAATTTGCCATCAAACCATGGGTTAAAATTCTGGCGTGGACAAGTGCTTTAGTCATCGTTACACTGAATGTAAAGCTGGTTATTGAACAAATCAACTCCTGGGGTTCAAATGCCAATGCCTGGTATGTATACTATATTGTGTTCCCTATTGTGTTTTTAGTGGGCTTGTTACTGCTGTATATTTTAATACACCCTATTGTTACCGCAAGGAAAATAAGGAAATTTGATGTACCACACGGTGATGCGATGCAGATTGAAAACATCAATAACATTCATTATTCAAAGATTGGCATTACGGTAGATTTCTCCAAGAATGACCGCAATACCATTCGCCACGGCTTAATTCAGGGTGGTAAAAGTGCAGAATATTTTTTAATACATGTTGTGGAAACTGCAGTAGCCCAATATCATGGTCAATCAGCGATGGATTATGAAACGCAAAGTGACACCAGTAATCTTCAAAAATATTGCAATGACTTGCATAACTTAGGCTACCATGTTATTCCATTGATTGGTTTCGGAGGAACGGCCAAAGCAATTGCCACCATAAGTAATGAAAATAACCTGGAACTGCTGGTAATGGGTGCTCATGGTCATAAAGGAATTAAAGATTTAATTTTTGGAACGACTTTAGATTCAGTAAGACATAAAGTTAAAATTCCAGTCCTTATCGTCAGGTAAATTGACCTTTATGGAAATATAAGATAATAATTACCGTTAACCCGCATTTCTTTCGGATATTAGCCCGTTATGAACTGCTATAGGTAATGAAATTCATGAGAGATTCATTACTATTAAATACACAATAAGATACGAATGAAAAACGACGTTCAAATAAAAAATAAAAGAGCCTATTTCGATTACCACATTGTTGAAAAATTCAATGCTGGTATTGCTTTATTAGGAACAGAAATCAAAGCCATTCGCCAGGGAAAATCAAACATGTCTGATGCTTTCTGCATGTTTATTGGCAATGTACTCTATGTGAGAAATTTACACATCTCCGAATACAGTAATAGTTCCTTTTATCACCATGACATCAAAAGAGACAGGGTTTTGTTGTTACACAAAAAGGAACTGAGAAAGTTGAAAGCAAAAAGTGAAGAAAAGGGGTATACTATTGTTCCATTAAGAATCTATACCAATGAAAGAGGATTTGCCAAAATAGAAATTGCATTGGCACAGGGTAAAAAAGAATTTGATAAACGCGATAGCATCAAGGACAGAGAATCAAAAAGAGAATTAGACCGGGCCATGAAAAATTAATTACCAGGCCTGGTCTCCCACAAGGGGTACAAACCTAAAGGTGTCCAGTTCTATTTTTTCATAGTCTTTTTCGCTTACCCTAAAAACGGTAACCATTTTCTGGGAGTGTGCATCACCTACAGGAATAACCAAAACACCTCCAATTTTCAATTGTTTCAGCAACGCTTCTGGAACAAAGGGTGCACCTGCAGTTACAATAATTTTGTCATAGGGCGCATACTCGGGAATACCCATAGAGCCATCGCCAAAGAAGAAGTTGGCAGCATAGCCCATGCCTGGTAAAACCTTAATGGTATGCTTATAAATACTTTCTTGTCGTTCTATAGTATACACATCCGCACCAAGTTCTTTGAGAATGCAGGTTTGGTAACCAGACCCTGTGCCAATTTCTAAAACTTTATCCCCTTTTTTAAGGTGCATCAATTCTGTTTGATAGGCAACAGTATAAGGTTGGGATATCGTTTGTCCATCACCAATAGGAAAAGCAATATCTCTATAGGCCTGATTCCAGAAAGTTTCATCGAAGAAAAAATGCCTTGGCACTTTGCCAATAGCCTCCAGCACCTTCAGATCTGATATGCCTCTTGACTTCAAATGCTCTACTAATTTTTTCCTCGCTCCTCTTTCCCGGTAATTGTCTACAAATTTGTATGCCATGTATTCAAAAATAACAGTTTGAATTTATTCAGCGCTATGAAAGTGATTTAATAATTTAAATTTTGGATAACCTCCACAAGATCAACCTTTATAAATTTAAGATAATGTTGAAGAACTATTTTAATTTTTACACGCTTTAATCGTTACAGAAAAAGGAAGCCTTAATAAGGATCAACATCCAGTTGTATCAATACCCCTTTAAAAACTTTCTCCGCATAAAACTTAGTAATCTCACTTTTCAATAAAGCTTTAACCTTATGTATGGCAGTATGTTTGTCTGATTTAATGATGATCTGACGGATATAATAGTTCCTGATTCGCGATACCATAGGCTGCTCAGGACCTAAAACACGGGGGCCCAAACGTGATTTGAGCGTATTGGCAAAATGCAGAGATGCAGCATTGATCACATCTGGGTCTTTATGGCGAATGCTGATAAAGATAAGTCTTGAAAACGGAGGGTAATTAAATTGGCTACGCTCGGCAATTTCGTCATTATACATTTCTATATAATTATTATCTACCACCTGTTTAATGATGCGGTGTTTGTCATCATAGGCCTGAATACACACCTTACCCTGTTTTTCACGACGACCAGCCCGGCCTGATACCTGTGCCAGTAATTGATAGCTACGTTCAAAAGCCCTGAAATCTGGGAAGTTTAATAAGGTATCTGCATTGATCACCCCTATTAAAGTAACGTTATCAAAGTCTAACCCTTTGGCCACCATTTGGGTGCCTATCAATATATTGGTCTTTTTATCCTGAAAATCTGCCATAATCCGCTGCAGGCTATTCTTGGTGCGTGTGCTGTCCACATCGAGCCTGGCAATCTTTGCCTCCGGAAAAATAAGGCTCAACTCTTCCTCCACCCTTTCTGTACCGAAGCCTTTTTGCTCAATATGCACTGATCCGCAAGCAGGGCATATCTTTAAGGGGTGTTCGTGAAACCCGCAATAATGACAATGAAGCTGCCCACTACTTTTGTGAAAGGTTAAACTCACATCGCAGTTTACACATTTAGGCGTAAAACCACAGGTAGCGCAAATTAAAATGGTGGCATAGCCACGTCGGTTTTGGAATAGAATTACTTGTTCCTCATTTGCAAGGGATGTAGTGATATCATCAATCAGGGTGCTCGAAAAATAAGACACCATCTTTTTTCTTTTCGTTTCTTCGGCAATGCTGATGACCTCATGGGTTGGCAATTGTACCCCACCAAAACGTTCTGACAAAGTAACAAGCCCGTATTTGTTATTTAAAGCATTATAATAACTTTCTATAGACGGTGTTGCCGAGCCCAAAACAATTTTTGCCTTGTGCTGGTAGGCCAGGTAAACAGCGGCATCACGGGCCTGGTAACGTGGCGAGGGATCTTGCTGTTTATAAGACGACTCATGTTCTTCATCAACAATGATAAACTTTAAATCATTAAAAGGGAGAAATATAGCCGAACGGGCGCCCAATACTATTTTATAAGTGCCATTTAATACTTTATTCCAAATCTCTACTCTTTCAAAATCATTAAACTTGGAATGGTATACACCAATGGCATCACCAAAATATTTCTTAATGCGCTCAACAATCTGCGTAGTTAAAGCGATTTCGGGTAGCAGGAAAAGCGCCTGTCCACCTTGAGCTATTGCTGCTTCTATTAACTTAATATAAATCTGTGTTTTTCCTGAGGCAGTAATGCCATGTAAAAGCACCACTTCTTTGCTTGTCAATATTTCGTTGATTTGAGCATAGGCGGTAGCTTGTGCCTCACTCAACTTAAAATTAAGTATAAGGTCATCAACATCATCATGGAGACGACTAACGGCTTTCTTTTTAACAACAAATATTTCTTTATCAATCATGGCCTTTACAGCACCCTGACCTGCATTACTCAGCGCTAAAACTTCTTGTTTGGAAACTTCAGGTGCATTTTTTGAGAGGTTTAGAAAAGCCATCAGTGCATCGAGTTGTTTGGGTGCCTTTTCAAGAATCCCAAACAGCGCTTTTAAATTCTCCTCCTCATGGTAAAAGATATTTAAAGCAAGGAAAGATTTGAGCAGGGGTTTATACTTTTCAACGACTTCTTCAGCTATATAAACCATCTCTTTATCTATCAGTGACCTGATGATGGGAAATACCGTTTTCTGCCCTAAAAGTTTAACGATGTCATCAATGGATAAACGTTTTTTAGTCGCCAAAACATTTAATAGTGTGGTCTCCCTATCCGTTAAAGGAATGTCTTCTCCTGTCTGCGACTCATTGAAAACAATAATGGTTTCACTGGCTAATTTCAAACCGGCGGGTAGTGCCGCAGCCATCACTTCCCCTTCATTGCAGACATAGTAGTCCGTCATCCATTCCCAGAATTTTAACTGCATCGCATTCACCACAGGCACCTGGTCTACCACGTCTATGATATATTTGGCTTCATAAACAGCAGGTGCAGTAGTGCTAATGGATTTTATTAATGCGGTATAAATTTTATTCTTTCCAAATTGAACAATTACCCGTTTACCAATAGCCACTTGTTCATTGAGGTGATAAGGTATTCTATAGAGGTAATTTTTTGCCAGCGATAAGGGCAAAATAACTTCTATAAATAAAGTCTCCCGCTCCTCAAAATCTATACCTACCAATTCCTGCATTATTTATGTCTTAGTGCTGCAAAAAACAACAATATCCAGCCTGCAATAAAAAACAAACCTCCTATTGGTGTTATGGGACCTATATAATTAACAAAATTTATGTTTAGCAATTCCCTGGTCGCTAACAAATATAAAGAGCCAGAGAAAAATATGATTCCGGCAGTAAAAAAGTAATACGACCAGTCTACCAGTTTATTTCTGAACCTTGCAAAGGTAGAAAGAAACAAGAGCGCAAATACATGGTAAAATTGATATTCTACCCCCTTAGCCCATATGGCGAGGGCATCTGTACCAACTGCACTTTTTAAGCTATGTGCACCAAACGCACCTAACACAACAGCAAGCGCACCAAAAAAAGAAGCCGTTAATATTATTCTTTTATTCATGTAATTGTTTTTCCTTGATTTATAATTCGCTTTTCAACGTTATTAACTTGTCATTAGCCTATTTGCTCTACCTTTAGCTTATACCCTTTGTATGCTGCCCTAATGATGTTGTCCTACCTGGGCAAGCTCCTTAATTTGGGCAGCAGGGGCACCTGAAAATTTCAGTAAATGCTAAAAGTAACAAAATGAACCCATTTTAATAGTAATACAAGTATATAAATTAAATTTGCCAGACACCATGAAAAGAATTTACTTCACTATATTTATCCTGCTCGCAGTACTGGTTACGCTGTCCTATCTTTATTTTTCAAAATTAAACCGCGATACCAATAACAATGAGATCAGCTTATATGCCGCCACTGCCAACTCAGGCTTGATCTTTAGCTTTCAGAATGATAAAAGTGTGCTTGACTTGCTCAGCAGTCAGGATCTTTTACAAAGCCTGCTGCCTGAGGAAACCTTACAATCGCTCCAGGTTTTACAACGTGAATTTCTGGGCAACCCTGAAATTAATACTCAACTTAACAAGCAAGATATCTACCTGAGCTTTATACCAGGAGAGAACAAAGAAATTACCTACCTGCTCAGTACACAAACCAGCTCAAACATAGAACCACAGGTCATTCTAAATCTCCTCAAAGCAAAAGGAATGCGCATAGAGCAGCTTACGGATTTCTCAAAGGTCAGCCTTAACGACAGTACAACTTTTTATTTTGCAAGCAAAGGTAAGCTCTTGCTGCTATCACAATCCTTTAAGGCAGTTTCTGAAGGACTAAAGGCAACAGCACAAAAAAATAACAGAGATTTTATTGATTACATTAAAGCTAACTTCAAGTTCAGTAAAAACAGCCTGGCCGCTATCTACATCAATTATAGATACCTTGAGGGTTTACAGCAGGTAATAACACCAGAAAATTTTAAACGCGAAAATACTTTCGCTCATTACAATTACAGTTTCAGCAAAGAAAGGGTACTATTTAATGGGAATGCCACTAATAACGAACCGCATAGTTACCAGAACCTTTTTGCCGCTATGGAACCAAACAAAGTGACTATAGATGCCATCTTACCTGAAAGCACTGCAAATTTTACAGCTTATATAATGAATAATTATGCTAACTGGCACAGTGGTCTGGTCAGCTGGTTTACTGCAAGAAAAGAAAATATAGAGATTGAAAAAACCATTAAACGCATCAACAGCAAATATAATTTAGACCTTGAAGGAACTTTCCCTAAATACTTTAAAAATGAGCTACTCACCTTTCAACTAGGAAGTAAGGAATACCTTGGCGCTATTAACCTCAGCAATGGCGACAAACTCCGCCAGTTGCTCTTAGATGTAAGTTCAGACTATAACGGGGAAATTAAAATGTTGAAAGAGCCAAATCTGCTGTATGCTTATTTCGGTGAACCTTTCGCCAGGTTTAAAAAGCCCTACTATATCATCATTGACAATTACATGGTATTTTCAAACTATGCCAGCAGCATAACCGTATTTTTAAATCACTATAGAAACAACCGCCAGCTGATCAATCAAAAAAACTATACCGATGCTAAAAATCAATTAGCAGATCAATCCAATATCATCTGTTATATCAACAGGGAAAACTCAGCAAACATTGCCAAAAGCAATCTCTATCCGACCTATTTAAAATTGTACCAAGATGAAAACAAACTAGGTAAATTTGATAGTTTTATTTATCAACTCAGTGGTGACGGACAAAGGTTTCAAAGCAATTTACTATTGAGTAAAAAAGTGGAAATGACACTGGATACTATACCTTCTTTTTAGGGGTAGTAAACATAAAATCTTTCAGGTAATAAGGTTCGAAGTAAGCGACGTCTACAAAGTTTTCTGCCAGAAAAGCAGCATGAGCAAGCTGAGCCATATTTGCGGCAGAGTTATAAATGGAGCCTGAAAACACAGCATGAGGATGCTGTAAAATTTCGCTGCATTTTAATGCGCCATCACCAATAAATGATATTTCATTGTTTTGCAATTCCTCCTTAAAAGAATCTTCCTCAATAATCTTGGCCGTAACAGGTGCCAGAGTTTCCATTTGTTGATTAAAGAGACTTGTATAAACTTCCATCCGTCGTGCATCAATCATTGGGCAGATTAAGCCTTGGTAAGAAGGATTAGCCATTAGAAAACCATTAGCCATCATGGCCAGCGTATTTACAGCAATCAATGGTTTATCCAAAGCATAACAAAGTCCTTTAGCAGTACTCACACCTATCCTTAAACCGGTATAAGAGCCAGGCCCCATGCTTACCGCTACAGCATCCAGTTGTTGAAAACTAAGCGATGCTTGTTTCATCACTGCTTCTATAAATAAAGTTAAGCTTCCCGCATGTATGTTAGTGGCCGTTTCTTCTTTCAAAGCAACGTTAACACCATTAACCGCAAGGGCTACAGAACAGGTCTGTGTTGCAGTTTCAATTTGAAGTATATGAGCCATTGATGCAAATATAGCAGATTTTAAGTTTATGGCACAGGATCATGACCATGTTTACCCCAAGGATGACATCTGCCTATTCTTTTTAGCGTTAACCACAGGCCTTTAAAAGGTCCATATTTAGTGATAGCCTCCACTCCATATTGAGAACAAGTGGGTGTATACCTGCAATTAGAACCTAAAAGAGGAGAAATCAATAATTGGTATAGTTTAATGAGCAGCAGGAAAAACCAGCCCAATATTTCTTTAAGCAGTTTCATGGGTAGAAAGGTTGACAGCGAGTTTTTTAAACACATTTAGCATCTTTTTCTCCATAAAGTCGAATTCGTACTTTTGCTTCCCGATATATTGTATGGAGAGGAGTAAAACCTGATCAGTAGGTTTAAGCAACTCGTAAAGATGTTCTTGTTTATGCAGCCTGTAAGCTTCACGCGTACGGCGTTTCAGCAAATTGCGGTCTACAGCACGCTTATAACGTTTTTTAGGAACGTTGATCACTACCTGCACCGGCACAGCTAAACTTTCAGGTGCATAAAGATAGGATATTCGGAAGGGATATAATAAAAAAGAAGAACCGTTCTTAAACAGCAAGTCCAAAGACTTTCTGCTACATAACCGTTCTTCTTTAGTAAATGTTTTCATGTTTTTGATTGCAAATTTGCAGATTTCTGATCTGCTAACACTTAGGGTGTTGCAATCAAAATTATGCTTTGTGACGACGTTCGTCAGAAACTGATAATTTACTTCTTCCTTTTGCACGACGAGAAGCTAATACTCTTCTACCGTTTGCTGTAGCCATTCTTTCGCGGAAGCCGTGTTTGTTTCTTCTCTTTCTTTGCGAAGGTTGGAATGTTCTTTTCATAACTGTATTTATATCTTAACTA
>NZ_JAZQPU010000470.1:0-4059 GCF_045628745.1 Pedobacter sp. | reverse complement strand
CAATGAAATTGTGGGCAATACTTATGAGCAACTGAACGTACTCAAAAAGTACGCTAACCTTGGTAAAGTAAATGATAGTCTGGCTTTTGAAAATGCAAACCTCTACACTCAGCTCCTGAAGATGAGAAATATCGACAGTGCTAAAAACACTGTTGTCAAAGACACCCTCACCCAGCAACAGTACACTTACCTTGCTGCAAGGGTCATCAAAAACTCCGTTACTTTACGAAACAACATCATCACCATTAGCAAAGGCAGTGTGGATGGCATTAAAGCTGGTATGGCTGTCATCTCTCCACTAAAAGGTGTGGTAGGTTTCATCAGAGACGTATCTCCTCACCTGGCCACCATACAGTCGCTATTGCATAAAGACACCAAAATAAGTGTCAACATCAAGAAAAACCATGCTTTAGGCTCTTTGGTATGGGGAGAAAAAAACTACAATTACCGCAAAGCTTATATCAAAGATATTCCTAACCACTTCAAGGTGAATTTAAAAGATACCGTCATTACCTCTGGTTTTGGCTCTTTCCCACCAGGAATTATTGTCGGCAGAATTAGTAATGCCGGAATAGCCACAGGAGACAATTTCTTAACCATTGAAATAGACCTCTTCAATGATTTCAATTCCCTGCAGTATGTTTATGTAATTAAAGATAAATTTGCTGAAGAGCAGAAATCTTTAGAATCTAAGTTACCCAATGAATAGCAAAATTATCCTCATTAACATACTCCGGTGGTTGCTACTGCTTTTCATCCAAATTATTCTGCTGAGAAACCTCAGCTTTTATGAACTGCCTACCCCTTTTGTGTATGTGCTGTTTCTCTTGTTACTTCCATTTAGAATGCCTAACATCCTGTTGTACCTTGTTGCTTTTGGCACAGGCTTAACGCTGGATGCTTTTTATGATACCCTGGGGGTACATGCCTCTGCCTGTGTGGCGTTGGTATTTGTGAGGATACAGTTCATCTCCATCAGTGTAAACAGAGATGGATTTGATGAACCAGAACCTACCTTAGGTAATATGGGTTTTAAATGGTTTTCCTTATATTCACTGTTGTGTATATACGCTCATCACCTTGTTGTATTTGTTTTAGAAGCTTTTAAAATATCTGAACTTTCCTATACGTTAATGAGGTGTTTGATAGGTGGAATTTTCACCTGGTTTATCATCATTTTGATAGAATTTTTATTCTATAACAGGAGACTTAGGTAATGGACAATCTGTTTAGCAGAAAATATACGATACAAGGAATTATACTTGTTGTTTGCTTTATCCTCATCGGGCAGTTATTTTACATGCAGGTGGTGAGCGACAAATACTTCCTTTTGTCTAACAGTAATGTGCTGCGCAAAATTTACACTTTCCCTGCCAGGGGTGTAATTTTTGACCGCAATGGCAAGGTGCTGGTACAAAACGAACCAGTATACGATTTAATGGTGATCCCCAACCAGGTAAAGCCTTTCGACACCTTAGATTTCTGTAATACCATTGGCATCGACATGCCGGGTTTCAGGAAACGCTTTAAAAAGGCTGTTGCCCAATCGCGGTACCAGCCTTCGGCATTTGAAAAACAACTTTCTGTACAAACCTATGCTTCCCTGCAGGAAAAACTCAGTCGTTTTCCCGGCTTTTTAGTGCAGGGAAGAACCGTACGTCATTACCCCGACAGTATTGCAGGACAGTTTTTTGGCTACGTCAAAGAGGTTACCCAAAAAGATATTGACACCACGAAAGGCTATTACAGACCTGGCGATTATATTGGTAAAGCGGGTATAGAAAGATTTTATAATACCGCCTTAAGGGGCGAACGTGGGGTGATCAACATGCTTTACGATGCACGTAATGTACCGCAGGGAAGTTACCTCGAAGGTAAATTCGACACTTTAGCACGCTCTGGCGATAAGGTGATCTCCACCCTTGATATTGAACTGCAAAGACTTGGCGAAGAGCTGATGCAAAATAAAGTAGGCAGTATTGTAGCTATAGAACCTTCTACAGGTGAAGTTTTAGCCTTTGTAAGCAGTCCGGGTTACGACCCCAATAAAATGGTTGGTCGCCAGCAGGGTAACAATTACATGGACATCTTCGGGCAACCCAACCGCCCTTTCTTGGTGAGGCCCATCTCAGGATACTATTCTCCAGGTTCAGCTTTTAAACCTTTAGATGCCTTAATTGGCTTACAAGATGGGGTAATTGATCCTGACATGACTTTTAATTGTCCGGGTGGTTACCGTGCAGGGAACCATTGGGTAAAATGCGAACACGTAGATGGCCCCATCAGCCTGCGCAAAGGCTTGGCAAGGTCTTGCAACACCTATGCCTGTTATGTGTTTGAAAAACTCATCACCCAAAGAAAATACAAGAGCCAGAAAGTAGCCTATGAAGAATGGCGAAATAAAGTTCAGAAGTTCGGTATCGGCACTCCCCTTGGTATAGATATGCCCTTTGAACGTAAAGGCACTTTATTTACTTCCGAAGAATATACCAAATGGTATGGTAAATACTGGGGTTATACCACCGTTATTTCCCTGGGTATTGGACAAGGAGAGATGAACACCACTCCATTACAGATGGCTAATATTATGGCTATCATTGCTAACCAGGGTTATTATGTAAAACCTCACCTGATCAAAGCTATTGGCGACAAAAAGCTGATCAGCAAGGAATATGTAGAAAAAAACTATGTAGGTGTAGACAAAAAGCATTTCGGCCCTGTGATTGATGGTATGCAAGATGCCGTAAATGCGCCATGGGGTACGGCCATAGCTTCCAGAATCCCTGATGTACTCATGTGTGGTAAAACTGGTACAGTACAAAATCCACATGGCAAAAACCACTCTGTATTTATAGGCTTTGCCCCAAGAGATAACCCAAAGATAGCCATTGCCGTTATTGTAGAAAATGCTGGTTATGGTTCTTCTTATGCAGCACCTATTGCCAGTTACCTTACCGAAAAATACCTTAAAGATTCTGTATCCAGAGGTAGAGTAGCCCAAATGGAATGGATGAAAAAACAAAGTGTTTTACCAGAGATGCCTAAGCCAAAGGTAAAGGCCTGGCCAAAAACAGCAGATACACTAAACAATAAAGCCACTTTGCCGGAAACAAAAACACTGCCTTCCCTAAAAAGCACTGTACCAGCAACAAATAGTAATATACCCGTTACCATCAACAATACGAATGATAACTCTAAAAATACAGGTGCTACAAAATGATCAATCAACAAGGCAATAGCAGCAGGTTCTTTTTCAATGTAGACTGGGTTACCATTTTAATTTATATGGCCCTGTGTACCATTGGCTATGTCAATATTTATTCTTCGGTTTACAACCCTGACCTCTCAGATGTTTATGATTTCGGCAGCAATTACGGTAAGCAGTTTATCTTTATCGTTACAGGGTTGATATTAGGCTTTTCTATCCTCTTGCTTGATGCCAAATTCTTTAGCGTCTTCTCTCCCATTGTCTATGGCATCACCATGTTACTACTCATTGCCGTATTGGTGGTCGGCAGAAAAATTGCCGGTAACCAGGCATGGATTCCTATTGGAAGCTTCAGGCTTCAGCCTTCAGAATTCGCCAAATTTGGTACGGCACTGCTCCTTGCCCGTTATGTAGGTACTTTTAGTCCTAAATTTAAAGACTTTAAGTCCATTTTGTTTGCAGCGCTCATTGTAGCTCTTCCCTTGTTTTTTATTATGATGCAGGAGACCAGAAAAACAACGTTTGCCACCCCTGTTAAGTTACCTTTCTTGCTAAACTTGGTCGTTTGCTCGGCAACAGAAAAATCAACATCAGCATAAGTGTCACTTTTACCATCCTTATTCTGATCCTGAGGCTTGTCGTTTTCATCCAATAATAGCTGGTGAGAAAGAATGGTAGCCTTATTCTCCCTCATCGTTTGGTTATAATATTCTTTAAACATCGTACCGGTAGCCGTAGAAGGCGCAATTAAATTGATGAGGTGTTCGGCTGTTTCTACATAACCGCCACCATTATAACGAAGATCAATAATTAAATCACTCACACCATCAGCGGCATATTTAGCAAATGCG
>NZ_JAZQPU010000469.1:0-12180 GCF_045628745.1 Pedobacter sp. | reverse complement strand
TCCCATCCCTGTACCACTTTAGGATCAAGAACGTCAGTCATTTCGGTACGGATAAATCCTGGTGCAACTACGTTAGCACGAATATTACGCGAGCCTAATTCCTTTGCTACCGATTTAGAGAAACCGATGATACCTGCTTTAGAAGCGGCATAATTAGTCTGACCAGCATTACCCTGAACCCCTACTACAGAACTCATGTTGATAAATACCCCTTTGCGGTTTTTCATCATGATTTTTGATGCCGCTTTTGTAACATTAAACACAGATTTCAAGTTCACATTGATTACATCATCAAAGTTCTCTTCGCTCATGCGCATCAAAAGGCCATCCTTAGTAATACCAGCGTTGTTAACTACAATATCAAGTGTACCGAAGTCGGCTACGATCGCTGTGATTAATTGCTCTGCCTGGTCAAATTTCGAAGCATCAGAACGGTAACCTTTAACTTTGGTACCATAAGCCTGCAATTCCTGCTCCAGGGCTTCGCCCTTTTCAACTGACGATAAATATGTAAAAGCAACATTAGCGCCCTGCTCAGCAAATTTCTCTGCTATTTTACGGCCTATTCCTTTAGATGCACCCGTGATCAGTGCGGTTTTTCCTTCTAGTAATTTCATGTATGAGGTATTTTATATAGCTGGTGTTAAAATGGGTTGGATTGCTGGTTCCTGCTGACTTAAACAATGGAAGCTGCCTAATCCCCAGATTATGTCGGTAGAATCGATTCCTACAACTTTTCGGTCTGGAAATGCCTGCTGAATAATATCGAGCGCAATGCTATCGTTGGCATCTCTAAATGTAGGAACCACTACGGCATGGTTTGCGATGTAAAAATTCGCATAGGATGCAGGCAAACGGGTATCTTCAAAGATCACCGGCGACGGCATAGGCAACGTTATAATGTTTAAAGCTTCGCCATCAGGTAAATGCATGGCTTTAAGCAGTTCCAGATTCTCCTGCAAAATATAGTAGTTTTCATCCTCTGGATTGCTTTCTACTACGGTAAGCACCGTTTTTTTATTTACAAAACGGGTAATGTCATCAATATGGCCGTCGGTGTCGTCGCCAACAATGCCATCACCTAACCATAGCACCTGTTCTGCACCATAAAAATCCATCAAATATTGCTCAATCTGTGCTTTATTCAGATTGGGATTACGGTTTTCATTTAACAGACAAGCCGTGGTAGTTAATATGGTCCCTGCGCCATTAAACTCTACAGAACCACCTTCCATCACGATGCCGGGATTAAATAAAGGCAACTTAAAGTGTTCGGCAATTTTGGTTGGAATGACATCATCGAGGTCGTATGGGGGATATTTATCACCCCATGCATTATAACCCCAATCGATTACCGCCTTTTTAGTATGATCTGAATTAAGCAGAAATGCCGGACCATGATCACGACACCAGGCATCATTGCTTGGGTTAAAATAAAACTCAATGTTTGTCAGATCGGCACCTACTTTCTGTAATTCTGCCTCAGCAAAAGCTTTTGTGGCCGCGTCATTTACATTAATCCGAACCTTTTCGCCTTCCGCAACCACCTTAATGAACTCACAGTAAGGTTTGTAAATCGTTTCCAGCTTACCTGGCCATGATGCCTCTTTATGTGGCCAGCTTAACCAGGTTGCTTCATGGGGAGCCCACTCTGCAGGAAAGGTGTAACCCAACTGCTTAGGCGTATCCTTAAATAGATTCGTCATCAATATATCTTTTTGTAATCTGTGAATAACTGTCAATACGTCTGTCGCGTAAAAAAGGCCAGTGTGTGCGGTAGCTGTCTGATTTAGACAGGTCGAGTTCCACTACTTTTAATACTTCTTCCAGATGTGGTGCCTGGTATAAAATGGTTCCAAAAGGATTTGACACAAAAGATCCACCCCAAAAGGTAACGCCGGCTTCATCACCTACACGATTTACACTTACTACAGGAACACCGTTCGCAATAGCATGTGATCGTTGTATAGTCTGCCATGCATTATACTGCTCGGTATTGGTTCCCTCATCCTGTGTAGTAGCCCAGCCAATAGCGGTAGGGTAAAACAAGAAGTCGGCACCCATTAATGCAGTAAGCCTTGCAGCTTCCGGATACCATTGATCCCAGCAAATCAATACCCCTATTTTAGCAAACTTTGTTTTGAATACTTTATAGCCTAAATCACCAGGAGTGAAATAGAATTTCTCATAGAACCCAGGATCATCCGGGATGTGCATTTTACGGTATTTCCCTAAATAAGTTCCATCAGCGTCTAAAACAGCGGTGGTGTTGTGATATAAACCTTCAGCACGTTTCTCAAATAAGGAGGCTACAATAACTACATTAAGTTCTGCAGCAACTTTAGAAAGCACGTCGGTAGACGGGCCCGGAATGGCTTCTGCTAATTGAAAATTGGTATAATCTTCTTCGTCACAAAAATAAAGGGAGGTAAATAATTCCTGCAGGCAAACTATCTGTGCACCTTGCGCAGCGATCTCGCGAATCTTAACGACTGCTTTATCTAAATTTTCTTGTTTATTAGCGGTACAGCT
This sequence comes from Pedobacter sp., assembly GCF_045628745.1. Classification (GTDB taxonomy): domain Bacteria; phylum Bacteroidota; class Bacteroidia; order Sphingobacteriales; family Sphingobacteriaceae; genus Pedobacter. The sequence continues at coordinate 9,648 of NZ_JAZQPU010000469.1, read as the reverse complement.
CATCTGTACCAATCCAACTTGTACTTTTGCCATGTTCAGAATATTTGAAACGCAAAGTTAATAGAAAATTTTTGTTTGCAGCCGATTGCTTGCCGATCAGATACTTTCCTGGTATTCGAGCTGTAAATCCCGTAAACAGGCCGCACATAGGCATCCCTCGTAAAGCTCACTGATGTATTGCACCTCATTCAGGTTTAATTGTACAGCATTACACTGGCACTTTAACGATGCATTGGCCTTACACTCCACCCTTGTATGGCAACGTTCGCAGGAGATGATTTCATGTTTTACCATTAAGTCAAAGGTAAGGCATAAAAAAAGGAGTAAGAAACGAATCTTACTCCTTTAAATTTTATTAAGAATGGCTTAGCCAGAGCAGCTAATGCAACCTTCTTCCATTGAACAAACTGGACCGTCTACAATTTCCTCTGCACTTTCCTCAATATGCGCCGGAATAATAGGCTCCATATTTTTACCAGCCTGATTTTCTACGGTGAACTTCACGGCCTGGGAAGCAGCTTGTGTACGCAAGTAGTACATACCTGTTTTTAGTCCTTTCTTCCATGCATAGAAGTGCATTGAAGTCAGTTTAGACGTATTTGGGGCATTGATAAACAAGTTAAGAGATTGTGACTGGCAAATGTAAGCACCGCGATCTGCAGCCATGTCAATAATGCTACGCATTTTAATTTCCCATACTGTTTTATACAGGTCTTTGATGTAATCAGGAATCTCATCAATGTGCTGGATTGAACCATTCGCTAAAATGATTCTGTCTTTCATTGCGGTATTCCACAATCCTAAGGCAACAAGGTCTTTTAACAAGTGTTTGTTTACCACAACAAATTCCCCGCTTAACACCCTTCTGGTATAAATGTTAGAAGTATAGGGTTCAAAACATTCGTTGTTACCCAAAATTTGTGAGGTAGAAGCCGTAGGCATTGGTGCTACTAATAAAGAGTTATACACACCATCTTTCACTACCTTTTCACGTAATGTTTCCCAATCCCAACGGCCGCTGTCTGGTTTAACATTCCAAAGATCAAACTGGAACTGCCCTTTCGATAAAGGTGAACCTTCGAAAGTTTGGTATGGACCATGTTTCACGGCCAAGTCATGCGACGCATTCATGGCAGCAAAATAGATCGTTTCAAAGATCTCTTTGTTTAATTTTTTCGCCTCATCACTTTCAAAAGGAAGACGCAGTAAAATAAAAGCATCAGCTAAACCCTGAACGCCTAAACCAACTGGCCTGTGACGCATGTTAGAGTTTTTAGCCTCGTCTACCGGGTAGTAGTTATGATCAATAATCTTGTTCAGGTTAACAGTTACCTGGTAAGTAACGTCATACAATTTCTGGTGATCAAACTCACCATTGATTACATATCTTGGTAAAGCTAAAGAAGCTAGATTACATACGGCAACTTCGTCTTTTGCAGTGTATTCAATAATCTCTGTACACAAGTTAGAACTTTTGATTGTTCCAAGGTTCTGCTGGTTAGATTTGCTGTTAGCGGCATCTTTATACAATAAATAAGGTGTACCGGTTTCAATTTGCGAATCCAGGATAGCAAACCAAAGCTCTTGTGCTTTAATGGTTTTTCTTGCACGGCCTTCACGCTCGTAACGGGTGTATAACTCGTCGAACTCAGCACCGAAACAATCTGCTAAACCTGGTGCTTCATGAGGACAGAATAAACTCCATTCGCCATTTTCTTCCACACGTTTCATGAATAAATCACAAATCCATAAGGCGTAGAACAAGTCACGTGCACGCATTTCTTCCTTACCATGGTTTTTACGCAGGTCTAAAAATGCAAATACATCAGCATGCCATGGCTCCAAGTAAATGGCAAAAGCACCTTTACGTTTACCTCCACCCTGATCTACATAACGTGCCGTGTCATTAAACACTTTAAGCATGGGTACAATACCATTGCTGGTACCATTGGTTCCGCCAATATAAGAACCTGTTGCCCTGATGTTGTGGATACTTAGGCCAATACCTCCTGCACTTTGTGAAATTTTAGCCGTTTGTTTTAAAGTATCATAGATCCCTTCAATGCTATCATCCTGCATGGTTAATAAAAAGCAGGAAGACATTTGTGGCTTCGGTGTTGCCGCATTAAACAAGGTTGGTGTGGCATGGGTAAACCATCGCTCACTCATCAAATTGTAAGTTGCAATAGCACTTTCAATATCTTCTTTGTGGATCCCTACAGACACACGCATAAACAAGTGCTGAGGACGTTCTACAATCTGACCTTCGATTTTTAACAGATATGATTTCTCCAGGGTTTTGAAACCGAAGTAATCAAAGCCGAAATCTCTATCGTAAATAATGGTACTGTCTAAAATATCTGCATTGGCTTTAATAACTTCCCAAACATCATCAGCAATTAAAGATGCCGATTTACCAGTTTTAGAGTCGATGTAGTTGTACAACATTTCCATCGTTTTTGAAAACGACTTGGTGGTGTTTTTATGCAGGTTGGATACCGCAATACGCGATGCAAGCAAGGCATAATCAGGATGTTTTGTGGTTAAAGAGGCGGCGGTTTCTGCAGCAAGGTTATCCAGCTCTGAGGTGGTTACCCCATCATACAAACCTTCAATTACCTTTTTAGCTACATCAATCGGATCAACCAATTCAGGGTTAAAGCCATAGCACAATTTTTCAATGCGGGCGGTGATTTTATCGAATCTTACCGCTTCTTTGCGGCCGTCTCTTTTTAGTACAAACATAGTATTAATATATTTTTTATGCCTTTAAAGGTTATCCGGTTAAAGGCACCAGTTTTTTAATTAGTTATATAACGTGTTGACTGACTAAAAATCGTCATCCAAAGAGAAAGCGGATGCTTTGTCTTCCGATGAGGTCAATACCCCACTTTTTTGATAATCACCAACACGTTTCTCAAAGAAATTGGTTTTACCTTGTAAGGAAATCATTTCCATAAAATCGAACGGGTTTGTTGCATGATAGATTTTTGAATAACCCAATTCTTGTAACCACCTGTCGGCAACAAATTCAATGTATTGCGACATCAATTTGGCGTTCATGCCGATTAAAGCAACCGGTAGCGCATCAGTAACAAATTCTTTTTCTATTTCGACAGCATCCTTAATGATTCCCTGCACCACTTCTTCACTTAGTTTATTCTCAAGCATTTTGTAAAGCAGACAGGCAAATTCGCAATGCATACCTTCATCTCTGGAAATTAACTCATTGCTAAAGGTTAGCCCTGGCATTAAACCACGTTTTTTCAACCAGAAGATGGAGCAGAAACTACCGCTAAAGAAGATTCCTTCTACGGCAGCAAAAGCAACCAGGCGTTCCGCAAAACTACCACCTTCAATCCAGCGTAAAGCCCAGTCTGCTTTACGTTTCACGCAAGGAACAGTTTCTACGGCATGGAACAAGCGGTCTTTTTCTTCCGGATCTTTAATATAAGTATCGATTAATAAGGCATAGGTCTCAGAGTGAATGTTTTCCATCATAATCTGGAAACCATAGAAACAGCGCGCTTCTGGAAGCTGCACTTCACTCATAAAATTAACGGCCAGGTTTTCGTTAACAATCCCGTCACTGGCAGCGAAAAAGGCAAGAATATGTGAGATAAAATGACGCTCACCATCATTTAAATTATCCCAATGCTTTTGGTCGTCAGACAAGTCAATTTCTTCAGCTGTCCAAAAACTAGCTTCACTCTTTTTATACATTTCCCAGATTTCCGGGTACTTAATTGGTAAAAGAACAAAACGGTCTTTATTTTCTCTTAATAGCAATTCTTCTTCCTGCATAATTTTATTTTAAAGAGTTTATGGATAATAAAAAGTTCATTTTTGAGCTGTGGCATACCTGTAAAATATCTGCCTTTCTCTGTATAACAAAGATAAAATTACCACCTACTGTTTGCCCATCAAAGTTGTTAACAACACTCTTATTTTATCCACAATCACAAAAGAAAGTGACATATAAATTACCTGCTAAACTTGCCGTTTAACGTAAGTTGAAAATGCTGATTTTGAAAAAAGGGCTGTAATATTTTTAATTTTCTGAGAACAACGGAGTTGCGAAAAAGAGATTACACGCCCGAGAGATCGTAACTGATTTCTACCTTGGAATGGCCTTTTCCGAAAATGCCTAAATATTTTGCAGCGCTTTCAGAAACATCTATGATATATCTTTTGGTAAAGGGGCCTCTATCGTTAATCTCCACATCAATGGTTTTACCGTTGCTGAGGTTAGTTACGGTAACGATGGTGCCAAAAGGAAGTGTGCGGTGTGCAGCAGTTAATTTTTCAGCCCGGTATTTTTTACCACTAGAGGTTCTGCGACCCTCAAATTTTCGGTGGTAATAGGTGGCTAAACCCGTTTTCGTACGAACTTTCGGTGTATCCTTTTCTGTTTTTTCTTCGTGTGCACGAACCTGTATGAACAAGAACATACTCATTAAAAGTAAACAATACTTCATATAAACTTAAGTTGGTGAAACACCAAAGATAAGAAAACTAACCGGTTAACAAAAAAAACAGCCCACTGAGGATATCAGCGGGCTGCAAGTTCGATTAAAAACCTGTGTATTATTGTGATGCAGGCACAAAATTCATCGATATAGAATTTACACAATGACGTGTGTTTTTAGCGGTAAAACCTTCTCCCAGGAATACGTGTCCAAGGTGAGCTTTACAATTGGCACATACAATTTCTGTACGCATACCATCTGCATCATCTACTCTTAAAACGGCCCCTTTAATCTCGTCATCGAAACTTGGCCATCCACAATGGGATTCAAATTTAGACTCCGAAGTATATAATGGTGCATTACATCTTTTACACACATAAGTTCCCTTTTCTTTGTTATTTAACAAGGCACCCGTGCCTGGATATTCTGTACCTTTACGTACAATTACGTCTTCTTCTTCTTTAGTTAATTTGTTCCACTCCATATTTTTTGCGTTTTTAACAGGCGGCTGCTCGCGTTGTTCTTTTTGCGCACAAGCGGTAAAACTTGTTAAAAAGAAAACACTTAACATCACCCAAAGGCTGTTGCTAATTTTACTCATTATATTAAAATAATTTGTACACTAATATACGAGATCCGTGAACATAAAGTTTGCAGGGAAATGTAAAATTAAGGACAGCCTCTAGTGTGACGCTGAATGAATCTGAGATGGATTCAATATGCCTTATCACAAATGTTTATAAACGCAAAAAGGATGTCTTTTCAGACATCCTTTTCACAAATGGTTACGATTTAATTAACCTTATTTTTTCAATAATGCAGCCATAGCTTCACCAATTTCAGCAGGACTTTCCACAACGGTGATACCACACTCTGCCATAATTTTCATTTTAGCAGCAGCAGTATCATCAGCACCGCCAACAATAGCACCAGCATGACCCATTCTACGTCCCGCAGGAGCAGTTTGTCCGGCGATGAAACCAACAACAGGTTTAGTACCATGTTCTTTGATCCAAAGCGCAGCTTCAGCTTCCATACCACCACCAATTTCACCAATCATGATGATACCTTCAGTTTCCGGATCGTTCATTAACAATTCAACCGCTTCTTTAGTGGTTGTACCAATAATTGGATCGCCACCAATACCAATAGCCGTAGTGATACCCATACCTGCTTTAACCACTTGGTCAACGGCTTCATAAGTTAATGTTCCTGATTTAGAAACAACACCTACAGTACCTTTTTTGAAGATAAAGCCTGGCATGATACCAATTTTAGCCTCATCAGCAGTGATGATACCCGGACAGTTAGGACCGATTAAACGGCAGTCTCTGCTAGAGATATATTCTTTTACCTGAATCATATCCTTTGTAGGGATACCTTCAGTGATACAAACAATTACTTTAATTCCCGCTTCGGCAGCTTCCATAATGGCATCTGCAGCGAAAGCTGGCGGAACAAAAATGATAGATACATTGGCACCAGCCTGATCAACCGCGTCCTTAACTGTATTAAATACCGGTCTGTCTAAGTGCATTTGGCCGCCTTTACCTGGAGTAACACCACCTACAACGTCTGTTCCGTATTCAATCATTTGAGAGGCGTGATAAGTACCTTCATTTCCTGTAAAACCCTGAACAATAACTTTTGAATCTTTATTTACTAAAACACTCATGTATCTATATTTTTTTGTTGCAAATCTAAGTTAATTGAAAGGAATTGTCAAATGATAACGAGATTATTTACTTAAGCTATCCGCAACACTATTTTAACTGGCATTTAAACAGAATTAACTGGAAATACCTACTGAATTAAACTGTAAATCATATAGCTTTTTGTAATAACCATTGAGCTTCAGCAACTCCTGGTGAGTGCCCTTTTCTTTGATTTCACCCTTATCCAGCACAATAATCTGGTCGGCTTTTTGAATAGTCGATAAGCGGTGGGCAATGACAATAGCGGTACGGCCACTCATTAAATTGTCGATAGCACTTTGAATCAGCATTTCCGTTTCCGTATCCACCGCCGAAGTAGCCTCGTCTAAAACTAAAATAGAAGGGTTATAAACCAGTGCCCTGATGAAAGAAATCAATTGCGCCTGACCGGCAGAAAGCGTTGAACCTCTTTCCATTACATTATAGTTATAACCTCCTGGCAAACGTTCAATAAAATCGTGGGCACCCACTTTTTTGGCCGCATCTACTACCTCTTCCATCGTAATTAAAGGGTTGTTGAGGGTGATGTTATGGTAAATGCTGTCGGAAAACAAAAATACATCCTGCAATACCGTGGCAATGTTTTGTCGCAGGTAACCTAATTCATAATCCTGAATCAAAACGCCATCTACCTTTATTTCGCCCTTTTGGGTTTCATAAAAGCGGTTCAGGATATTGATGATGGAAGATTTACCGGCACCTGTTGCCCCTACAAGGGCTACGGTATGACCTGCTTCTACTTCGAACGACAAGTTTTTCAACACATAGTTCTCGTCGTTATAGGCAAACCACACGTTTTTAAAAGAGATGGCCCCATTCATTTTTGCTGGTGCATATACCCCTTTATTTTCGGTGATCTCATCGTTGTCCAATACTTTAAACACACGCTCGGCACCTACCATACCCATTTGCAGGGTATTGAATTTATCAGCAAGTTCCCTGATAGGGCGAAAAAGCATGCTGATATACATCAGGAATTCTGCAATAGTTCCCGGGGTAACATCAAGTGGCTTTGCCAAAATACTTTTCGCACCATACCACACCAACAGCCCCATAGACATGGCAGAAATAATTTCCACCACGGGAAAAAAGATAGAATAGTACCAGTTTGAACGGATGTTAGCATCGCGGTAGCGGGAATTGATATTTTTAAACTTCGTGAATTCCTGCTTCTCCCTGGCAAAATACTGGATGATGAAAATGCCGGTAATATGCTCCTGCAAAAAAGTGTTGAGGTTGGAAACCTCCGTACGCACTTGCTGAAAAGCTACTTTTATGGCTTTCTGAAAAACAGAGGTGGCAATAATCAGCAGTGGCATAGGCAAGAGAATCACGATGGTAAGCTCCCAGTCGGTATAAAACATGACTGCAAGAATTGCAGCCACTTGTAAAATATCGCCAATGATCACAATCAGACCCTCAGAAAATATATCAGAAATAGTCTCCAGATCAGATACCGTACGGGTAATTAATTGTCCTATGGGTGTTTTATCGAAATATTTTAAGCGAAGTTTAGTGATGTGGTTAAAAACGTTGATCCTCAGGTCGCGGATGGCCGATTGCCCAAGGGTATTGGTCAGTAAAGTGTGGGTATACTGCACCACGCTTTGCAAGACCAGTAAAAAGAGCATCAGCAGCGTCATGTTGACCAAACCGCCGTAATTTCCTTTCAGGATATGCTGATCGAGGGTATACTTAATTAAAAAAGGACGCACAGGAGCAAGCAATGCCAGTAAAATGGTGAGGACAACCGACCAGATAAAAATGCTACGGTAAGGTTTTACGTATTGAAATACCCTTTTTAGCAAGCTTACATTAAAGACATCTCCAGTTATTTTAGACATAATTTTTATACAAAGGGATAATCTACCGCTACTAAATATAAACCACAGGCGGGCACCGACTGACCAGCTTTACTCCGGTCCTTGCTCTCCATAATTTGTGCCAAATCATAAAGGTCTATTTCCTTTTTGCCCACCCTAATTAAAGTGCCGACTACTGCCCTTACCATATTGCGCAAAAAGCGGTCAGCGCGGATGGTAAAAACAAGTCCATCAGGCTTTACCTCGAAATGCGCAGCCGTAATTTTACAGTTATTGGTAAAAGTCTGGGTATTGGATTTGCTGAAACAAGAAAAATCCGTGTAAGTCATCAACACCTGTGCAGCCGCATTCATCGCTTCCACATCCAATGTCGCTTTATATAACCACGAACGGTGGAGCTTAAAAGGATCTTTATGGAAATGAAGGTGGTATTCATAGGCTCTGGACACGGCATGAAAACGCGCATGGGCATCTTGTTCTACTTTAAAAATCCGCTTAATGGCAATTTCATAAGGCAGCAAAGAATTAATGCTGTTCACCTTGTTTTCTACGGCCATTTCAGTCTCGAACTCTAGGTCAAAATGAGCATAGAATTGGGTGGCATGCACCCCTGCGTCGGTTCTGCCACAACCAAGGGTCAGCACAGGCTGTCTAAAAAAAATAGTAAGTGCCTTATCCAGGCATTCCTGCACAGTAAGCGCATTAGGCTGTATTTGCCAGCCATGGTAAGGCGTACCATTGTAGGCCAGTTCAATAAAAAAACGCTGCGTCATCAATATGGCAAAGTTAATCTTTCTTGCTTTACTTCTTACAATTGTCGTTGCTTAGTCTGCACCTTTTAATATATTTGCTGAAATAAATCACTTGATATGATACAAAGAGTACAATCCATCTGGCTTTTTTTGGCAAGCATTAGTTTGTTGATGTTATTGCTTCTTCCCGTCGTTACCAAAATGTATAACGGCACGGAATATTGGATACTCGTTACCGGTTTATATCAAAAAGCAGCAACAGGCACCTTGAGAGTGGAAGGCTTTTTACCCCTGTTTGCCAGCACCATCATCCTGGCTTTAATAGCATTTCTCAATATCTTTACCTTCAACAACAGAACTTTACAGAAAAGGATTTGTAATGTGGTTATCATTTTAACCATAGGCTTGAGCTTCTGGATTAGCCAGTCGGCACAGAAAATTCCCGGCGGCCTGGATGGTGCATCCTACAATGCAGGGGCGTTTATGCCAATCCTGACTATTATTTTCTGTTTTATGGCCATGCGCGGCATAAGAAATGATGAGCAATTGATCAAATCTGCAGACCGTTTACGTTAAGTAACTGTAAGTCTGCGGTATTTTATTTCAGCCCCAAACAAAAAACTATAAACAAAAAATAGTACCTTTGCGGCTTAATTAAATAATACATGACAAACCCATTTAAATTATTGGGGATAAGTGATGACGTTGTTAATGCTGTAACGGATTTAGGTTTCATAAATCCAACACCTATTCAGGAACAAAGTATTCCTGTACTGTTAGAGGGCGTTAATGATTTTGTTGGTTTGGCCCAAACAGGTACAGGAAAAACAGCCGCATTTGGCTTGCCGCTGTTAGAATTGATAGACTTTAAAAGCAATAAGCCTCAGGC
>NZ_JAZQPU010000468.1:0-4914 GCF_045628745.1 Pedobacter sp. | reverse complement strand
AAGGAACTGGTCCTTCACTATAAATCGCCGTCATGTTGTCTTTCTCACAAGCATAAGCCATAAAAACCAGGTTCACCTTTGGCATATACTGCAAATGGGTTATATGACTATAGTTGACTTTAAGAATCCTGTTGTTGACTGTGTTGAAATAAACAGTAACATTGGGAAGATATTGTTTAATTTCAGCTTTCGGATCTATGCTAATCTTTGTAATTGGACCTGAGTTTTCTATTTTATAAGTGAATTTATCTGTATGCTTGGGGTTAACCAATTTATTCAGGTAATCCAGATTGTAATAAGACTTCATCGCTTTATCCGATTTAATCAAGGATTCGATATCTGATTTCCACTTGTTTTCTTCCGTTACAGAATCTTTCTTAATGCGTGATTCAATAACCTGCATGTCTACTTTGGTCTTTTTGTCCTTATCGTCAACCGTATAAATTACGGCTGCATCTGCAAACTTAAACAAGGCTTGGTCTAGGTAAGCAAATTCCTTATAGTAAGCATTTAGTCGATTTTCGGGTTTAATAAGTCCAGCAGTAGTTTCAATCGCCTCCTTCAACATGGCAACAACCGATAATGGTTTAATGATAACTTCCTCTAAAACAAATACCTGGGGCTCTAAATAAATAAGCTGACTTTGATTAGCCATGAGCTGTGCAGCCAATTTTGTTATGGACCTGTACCCTATACAACTGATCAGCACACTGTCGGTATCAAGAATGTTGTTTTTAAGTAGCATGAATTTGCCTTCGTTATTTGATACTGTGCCCGTCTGTTTTTGTAAGACCGTCAATGACACTTCTGCAAGAGCCTTTTGGGTTGAATGATCTACAATAGTACCAGCCAGGTGAGGTTGTTGCGCAGATAATTGACTAATAAACAGACAGAAGATCAAAGTAAGGAATACTTTCATGAGGTTAATTTAGCTATCATAGTTACGGAAATAAATTGTTTTTAAACATTTTATTTTCAATTCATTAGGAAACAGACCGAATGAGAAGTATATTTTAATTTATGGCAGGTGATTATTTTTCAGTGATCTAACGTAATGTACCGAATAGGTTACGCAAAATGTTATTTTATCAACTTTGTATACCAAAAAGACAAATAAACTTGACATATTGATTTGTTTGTTTTACATTTATTAAAAACATAATCATGAACTATAAAACACTCTTGCCAAACCGATTTAAGAAATTTGGATGGCTTATTTTTATCTTGGCGAGCATAATCTTTTTTGCTGCCCGGAAATTCGATTGGCAACCAACATTCTTGGATATCACCATAAATGATTATTCACTTATAACAGAGGTGAATCTATTGAAAGAGTTTATCTTTACTTTCTGGATGATAGGTTTAATCATGATTACTTTTTCGAAAGAAAAACAAGAGGATGAATTTATTTCTTATTTGAGATTGACCAGCTGGCAATATGCTGTTATGGCGTCTTTAATCATTTCAATTATTGGAACCTGGTCCATTTTTGGATGGAACTATTTAATTTTTTCAGCAATCAATATGCTTACGGTTCCTTTATTATTTATGCTCATTTTTAATTTGCTCTTGTATCGTAATTCAAATAAACAAACTGCTGATGAAAAATAACTTACGTGTGCATAGGGCAATAAAAAATCTAACCCAAGCTGAACTCGCTGAGTTGATTCAGGTATCCAGACAAACAATTAACACCATAGAGGCTGGTAAATACGTACCATCAACTGTCTTAGCGTTAAAGCTAGCCAGGGTTTTCGATGTGCCTATAGAAGAGATTTTTCAACTTGAGGAGGAGGATTAGGAGGGCAATGAGTAGCATATAAATCTTATGAATTGAAAAGGAAACAAATGAATTTATATGATGGGGTGGCTTTAAGCTCATCACTGAATCAGTCAATGGTCGTTTAATAAGTTAGAACTACCTGTAATTTATGCAATTGCAGATACAAATAATACACAATCTAAAAAAATTCTGGAAATTGCGGTTTTGAATGTAAGGAGATCTTGGATGATGACCATGTCCCTCATTATTGGTTTGAACTCAAAAAAGGTGTAATACGATATTAAATAATTAATTGATAACTTTATAATTATCAATTAATTGACTCTAAATACAAATTAGATTTATTCTATTTAATGATGATTTCTTATTGACAACCCATTGGCATATGGTTACAATTTTAAATTATTAACACAATCAGGAAAGACAATACTGCAATACTTTTATCGTTTTTTTTAGAAAAAGAAAGGGGGATTTTTGTGTATAAAATTATTTACCTTACGGATGCATCTGTTTACAAAACCTATTATTCTGATGATTATTATCAGGTTGCAGATCAACATCTAAATTTGAAAAGATCAGGTTTTAAAATCATTTGTATTGTTGACTACAAATACAATGTGATTTTAAATAAATGTCCAGATTTTAAAATACACATTCCGCAAATTGAAAAATACATACTTTAGTTATAAGCAACCCATTTTTGATCAGCCTCAGGCGTTTGAATTATTACCCATTCATTAACAGCTGAAATTTATCTACAAACAGGCCTACGTGATAACCATCCATCAGCCCATGGTGCACATGAATAGACACTGACATGGTTTTAACACCATTTTGTTCTATCATTTTACCGAAAGATATTTTAGGAATACTATCCGGAAAGCTGAACGATCTTGCATGAGACAAGGAGGTAAAGTTTAACCAGGGCAATGCAGAGAAGTGAATAACATTTTCTCCTGACTTTGATGGATGTAGTCCTTTACTTTGTCGCACTTGCTCCATCACCGTTATAGCCTCCTCGTTAAACTGCTTTGCCTCTTTATGATAATTCATATAGGCAAATCCAAAAGTTTCATCCGGACGACTAACGGTAGCTGAAGCATGTATCTGGTCAAAAAGAAACACCTTTTTTTCTATGATACGATATTTAAAAGCCTCAACACTATTGGCTGCCTTTAGGGCACAATACAGATAATATAAAAAGAAACTATTTCCTTGTTCTTTGGCATTCTTATAGGCTAAAGTACAATCAATGCTTACCGTTACACCAAAAAATGGCTCCTCAAATTGAGTAAAGAACTCAAAATGGTCCTTTCTATGCCAGTTATTTAAATCAACTTCCTGTTTTTGATCAACAAATGATTTTGCTGTATCATCACCATCAGATGCTGTTGGGTTTAAGTTCTTGTTCATTTCTTATCTTTGATTTCTACCAGACAAATTTACAGCAAAGCCAGCATTCTTTTAACCATTTGGACAGCAGGTCTGCAATTTGACTATTGTTTAGATCTGCAAATGGAAAAAGTGGAAAATTACCCTGGATGCCCTACAACGATGAATATAGTCACTGAATACTAATAATTTGTCTTATTTGGTTAAAGGTAACCACTAATAACAGTGGTATCTACATTAATACCTACCTTGCGCGGCTAATACTGTAACAGTCTTATCACCCGGCTATGCTAAACAAAAATGAAAAGATCGATGAGCTGATCGAACTCAATGAAGAACTGGAAAATTACTTCCAGAATACTATCATTCCTCAACTATTTGTTGATGCTCAATTGGTGCTTCGTAAATTTACGCCTCCTGCAATGAAGCAATTTAAGCTTAAAAAGGACCACATTGGGAAACACTTAGTGGAGGTGGCAGACAATTTTCGTTTTCCAACTATCATCGATAACATCCAGCAAGTTATTGACACAGGAGAGATCCTGGAGAAAGAGATACAGACCACGGACATGAAATGGTTCCAAATGAATATCCTTCCCTATCTTATCCGAAAAGAAAACAAGTCAAATGGTGTAATTATTACGTTTATTGACATCAGCACCAGGATTAAAGACCTTAAGGAACAGGAGAAGTTAATTTCCGAGCATGAACTGTTGCTGGATACCATTGCGCATGACATTAAAAACCCATTGATGGCCTTGAGCCTGACCGTGGAATTGCTTAAAAAAGTGCCGGAGAAAGGAAAAGAAAGATTTCCTGCCTTGTTGCGTAATGTGGAAAACAGCCTAAATAAAATGAAACAGGTTATTTTTGACCTTGTGCAATCGCGCGGGCATGAACACCGCTATCAGGCTGTAGAAGAAATGCTGGACTTAGAAAATATATTGGAGGATGTAAGACTAACGCTCTCCACACAAATCCAGGCTTCAAAAGCAATCATTAGGTCAGACATTGGGCCTTCAGAGATCACCTTTCCAAGGCGCAAACTGCGCAGCATTATTTATAACCTGGTTAATAATGCCATTAAGTATGGCTCTTCAGACCGAATACCCGAAGTGCACATTAAATCTTATATTGAAAGTAGTTTTCTGGTGATTAGCGTAGCAGATAACGGGATAGGGATTAACCCCGAAAATATGGATTCCATATTCAAAAAACACTTTCGGGTAAAAAGCTCTGTTGAAGGAAATGGTGTAGGGCTTTACCTGGTCAATGAAATTTTAAAATCTGCTGGTGGGAAAATTACGGTGGAAAGTGAGCCTGATAAAGGTTCAATTTTCAGGGTGTTTATACCTTTAAATGAAAGTACGGAGGCCTAATAATTTACCTCAAGAAGGATAACCTCTAAAATAAATAACTTATTTCGAAATATGATTGCTAAATTAAATACAATTAAACCAGCAGCATATGATCACCATCAAGAATTTCACCAAAGCCGTTTATCCCGTAGATTGGGAAACATTTAAGCACATAAAAAAGCCGAAGATGTATGTTACACCTCCGGCCCTTCTATAATGATTTTATTAAACGCCTTTCTTGCTGGTCATGCTAGCTTTTTTAGCTGGCTGAGCAGTTTTACTTGGTGCTTTAGCATTTGCTGGCTTAGTAGTTGCTTTTAATTTAGCAGCTGCAGTTTTATCTTCAGCAAGCAAATTCTCATGCTCTTCAGTACTTGGTGC
>NZ_JAZQPU010000467.1:0-8462 GCF_045628745.1 Pedobacter sp. | reverse complement strand
AAAGAAAGACGCTCCACATCATCCTGTACTTTTTTAATGATCTTGTGTAAAGCCTTTAATTCTGCTTTTGAAGGTTGGTTGTCAACAACGGTAAACTGCCATTGTTCGTTATGAAATAAACGCCAAAACTTACGCAAGAATTTAAATACACCTTCAATACCATTGGTATTCCATGGTTTACTTTGTTCCAGCGGACCAAGGAACATTTCGTACATCCTTAAAGTATCTGCACCGTAACTTTCAATCAGCACATCCGGGTTAACCACATTAAACTTAGATTTGGACATTTTTTCCACTTCTACGCCGCAGATGTATTTGCCATTCTCCAGGATAAATTCTGCATCCTGAAACTCTGGTCTGAATAATTTGAACTTTGGAATATTCAGGATCTCGTTTTCTACAATGTTTACATCAACATGTAAAGCAGTAGTTTTGTACTGGTTTTTTAAGCCTTGAGATACCAAAGTATTGGTTCCACGGCCATCTTCATCAACCACACGGTATACAAAATTACTTCTGCCCTGGATCATGCCCTGGTTAATCAGTTTTTTGAAGGGCTCTTCTTCCAGCACATGGCCTAAATCTTTAAGAAACTTATTCCAGAAACGGCTGTACAACAAGTGACCTGTGGCATGTTCAGCACCACCAATGTAAAGATCTACATCTTTCCAGTATTCAATAGCTTCTTTAGCTGCGAAAGCCGTTTTATTGTGCGCATCCATATAGCGGTACCAATACCAGCTAGACCCTGCCCAACCAGGCATAGTGCTCAGCTCATATTCATAATGCTGCTCGTAGCTCCATTTTTCGGCCCTGCCCAATGGCGGCTCACCCGTTTCTGTAGGCAGGTATTTATCAATTTCAGGTAGCAATAAAGGCAATTCCTCTTCTTTAATCAGGTAAGGTAAACCATTTTTAAAGTATACTGGAATAGGCTCTCCCCAATAACGCTGGCGACCAAAAATAGCATCGCGCATGCGGTAATTGATTTTTGCTTTACCTACTTTTTTATCTTCCAGCCATTCATTCAACGTTGGTATAGCTTCGCTATAAGTCATGCCGTTAATGAAGCCAGAGTTGATATATTTACCTTCTTTGGTAGGGTCTGCCTGGGTATCAAGGTTTTGCTGACCATCGAGGATTTGTGTAATCGCTAAGTTAAAGTGTGTAGCAAATGCCCAGTCGCGCTGGTCGCCACTTGGCACACCCATTACCGCACCTGTTCCATATCCTGCCAATACGTAATCAGCAATCCACAAAGGAATTCTTTCCCCACTTACCGGGTTGATGACATAACTGCCGGTAAATGCACCAGAAACAGTTTTTGTATCCGCCATGCGGTCCAGTTCAGATTTTTTACGGGTCTGCGCAATGTAGGTTAACACCTCATCTTGCTGTGCTGGCGTTGTTAAAGCTGCCACCAATTCATGTTCCGGTGCTAAAACTAAATAAGAAACACCAAAAATTGTATCCACACGTGTGGTAAAAACTTCTATATAGTCAGTCGTTAAAACAGCGGTCAGCGGTGATGGCTCAAGGCTAAACTTCACACTTGCACCTACACTTTTGCCAATCCAGTTGCGTTGCATTTCTTTAACAGGCTCTGGCCAGTCAACGGTGTTTAAACCTTGTAACAAACGTTCAGCATAAGCAGAGATACGCATGCTCCACTGCATCATTTTCTTTTGCTCCACGGGATGTCCGCCACGCTCAGAATAGCCGTCTTTCACTTCATCATTGGCCAATACCGTTCCTAAAGCCGGGCACCAGTTAACGGTACTTTCCCTTAAATAGGTTAGGCGGTATTTCAGCAATTCCTCCTGCTTATCTTCAGCGGTCATAGTGGCCCAGTCGCTCGGCAAAATTGTTCTCACTTCCTCATCACATACCGCTTTTACACTTGCACTGCCATCGGCTGCAAATTTCTCCACCAGGGTGGTGATATCTTCTGCCTGATCAGTCTCCAGGTTATACCAGGAGTTGAAAAGTTGCATAAATATCCACTGCGTCCATTTGTAATAGGCAGGGTCGCTGGTGCGCACCTCACGAGACCAATCGAAAGAAAAACCAATCTGGTCAAGCTGGCGACGGTAAGTACTGATATTTGTTTCTGTGGTTATGGCAGGGTGTTGTCCTGTTTGAATGGCATATTGTTCTGCTGGCAAGCCAAAAGAATCATAGCCCATAGGGTGCAATACGTTAAAACCTTTTAATCTTTTATACCTTGAAAATATGTCTGATGCAATATAACCCAGCGGGTGGCCTACATGTAAACCAGCTCCCGAAGGGTATGGGAACATATCTAATATATAAAATTTAGGCTTCTCTGCACTTTTCTCTGCTTTGAAGGTTTGGTTTTTTGCCCAAAACTCCTGCCACTTTTTCTCTATGTCTTTAAATTGGTAATCCATTCAGCTATCCTTATATCAGGCGAAAATAATGAATTAATTTACCAATCGACAATTAGATTGTTTCCTTAGCGCTGAAGGTAATAAGTTTCCGTTACCTTGGGGCTTGATTGATCTACCGTACCTGTAAACTGGAAGGTGTTCTCATTCAATACATCTGTGGTGCAATAAAGAAGCTTATTGGAAAGGCTGATGTTAAAATCGTTACCCATCAAGACCACATAATTACCCATTACCCTATTGCCCGAACCGAGGTTAATTTCCAACTCATCGTTTTCATTGTTTTTAAAATCAATATAATCAGTTGTGGTATAAGGGGTGGTAATGGTAGAAACAACGGCACTGCCATTGGCATCATAGGTTTTTCTTTCTACTTTATTAACCTGCCATCTGCCAGCTATTTTAGCTTTCAAGGTATCGGTATCTTCTTTTTTGCAGGAGGATACGGTGGCAATGGTCAGGAATAAGGCTACAATAGCGAATAACTTTGTTTTCATAGGTTCTTTTTTGTGTACCGTTAATGATTGCGCTAATCATCATTTTTAACGGGAAACAAACAGAAATATTACAAAGTAAAAGAGCGGTTGTATAGCTCCCGTGGTAATTTACACAGATTTATTTATGCTCCTGCAACAAACTACTCATCACTTTGCCCATGTCTTTGGTGGTATCATCCAGCTCTTTAGAACAGTCAGCAATCATGCGGTGTATTTCTTTAAGCTCCTCTAAACCTGTGGCATCCTTACTTAAGTTCAGCAATCCAAGGATGGAAGTAACGGACTTTCTGATGGCATGAGAATTTGTCCATGATATATTTTTCAGGATGGTATTCTGCAACTTTATTTTTTCCTCGTTTAACTTGCGTTCAGTAATGATATTCAGGATTGAAATGACACGAATAATTTCATGATTTTCATTGTAAATAGCAGACATGCTGAGCTCAACCCAATATTCTTCGCCAGTTTTGGTATAGTTGATAATTTCAAATACAGAAAATTCATGGTCCTTTACGGCATTGATAATTTTTTGATAGATCTCCAGATCCGTGTTTGGTCCATGAAGAAATTCAGGTGAGTTGCCTACCGCTTCTTCAAAGCTATAACCAGTAGTATGTATGAAAGCCTGGTTTACCCAGGTAATTTTGCCATAGGCATCAATGATCATCACCATGTTATAGATGCGGTCTATCACTTCGGCCATGCGTTGCTTTTCTTCAAGTGAGCGCTCTATCAGCACAATGTTCATTTCCAACTCTTCCTTCAGCTCTCTTTCCGTAGAATACATCAGCTTTAATTGTTCTTCCTGCGCTATTTGATAAGTAATATCCTGCGCCATCACCATTACCGCTTCTTTTTCCTGGAAAATTATCTGATGTGAATTGATCATCACAATGATCCTATCGCCATTTTTCTTCAAATGTTCCCATTTACCAGATTCTTTACCACCAGCGGGCATTTCTTTTACCGCTTTAAGAACTCGGTCATGGTCATTTTTATCCCTGATGTCCAGAATGGTCATTTTTTTAAAATCTTCACTGGTATAACCATAAAAAGTGCTGGCGGCATCGTTTACCTCCAGGAACTTTAAAGAGTGCTGGTCATAGATCCACAAGGGTGTAGGATTAGCATAAAATAAATTCTTATATTGTTTTTCAGAATTCCGAAGCGCTGAAGATTGTGCTTTAATGATGTAATAAAAGATGACCGCACTTACACAAACAAAAAGCATTGCTTTATATGGGCCAAGGCTATTTTCATCTAAACCGGTTATAGCTGCTAAGAGTGTCGTTTGACCTTTTAAAGTTAAAATCCAGCCTATGCCAAAGATTAAATAAATAACAACAAGTTTAAGGGGGCTAGTTTTTAACATTTTAATATCAGGAATCACTTTTTCACAAAAATACACCAAGGAATCGTTTATTCAATTAATTATATACATTAAAGCACTACAATAAACATGTGATGATTTCCAAAGCTTTGCCTTAATTTAATAATTGCTTTGAAGATGAGCAATAAAATAACCAAATATTTGATCTGTCTGTAGCAACAATAATAAACTAATTGAAGCAATCTTTCGTTGTATGGTTAAATATTAAAAGACGAAGAAAGGCAAGTAATTTATTTTAGTTGCTTTTATTTTTTTATTTTCGCAAAACATAAATACAATTACATGGAAGAATTTGAAGTTAGCGATGCTTCTAAGAAGACGAAAACCATTTACATATCTACAATATTTAGCATTACCTTAGTTTTATTGATGCTAGGCATGTTAGGTTTGATTTTGGTGCACGCCAAAAATCTTTCCAACTATGTTAAGGAAAATATTGTACTGAACATCATTGTAGATGAAGGTGCCAAAGAAGCTGATGTGCTTCAATTTCAGAAAGAACTTAATGGAAATCCGGCCATCAAAAATACACAGTATGTAAACAAGGAAATTGCGGCGAAAAATTTAACGCAAGATCTGGGTGAAGATTTCGTGGATTTCTTAGGCTATAACCCCCTGTTATCTACGGTTGACGTTTATTTAAAAGCAGATTATGCCAACAATAAAAGCATTGACACTTTAAAAGCGGAAATCAGTAAAAACCCTATAGTTAAAGAAGTGATTTACCAGAGCTCGTTGATTGATATGGTTAACCAGAACATCAATACCATTGGTTTAATCATTTTAGCCTTTGCCGTGGTGTTATTGGTTATTTCTATTGCCCTGATCAACAATACCATCAGACTGGCCATTTACTCGCAGCGCTTTTTAATTAAAAGTATGCAGCTTGTGGGTGCTACAAAAAACTTCATTCGCAAGCCCTTTGTTTTATGGGCTGCCTTGCATGGTTTAATTGCAGCCATTATTGCGGTTATTCTTTTATTGGGCATTTTGTTCTATGCACAAAAACAGATTCCGGAGATCATCATCTTAAGAAATTATACGGAGTTTGGCTTCGTACTTTTGTTAATGGTAGGCATTGGAATTTTCATCTCCGCCATTAGTACTGCCATGGCAGTAAGCAGATATTTAAGTTTAAAAATTTACGACCTTTATAGATAATGACCGACAAAAGAACAGCTCCTGTAAATCAGGAAAGAAAAAGTGAATTGGTATTCACCAAAAAGAATTACCAATTGCTCATCATCAGCATTGCCATTGTAGTTGTAGGCTTTATTTTAATGAGCGGACAAAACGATATTTATGACGTTAGAAAAACGTTAATTGCGCCCATAGTCGTTCTTTTTGGCTTTGCATTTGGTGTTTACGCTATCCTCAAAAAGTAGCCTTACATGGACTATATTCAAGCCTTAATCCTTGCTATAATTGAAGGATTAACAGAATTTCTTCCTGTTTCTTCTACAGGTCATATGGTTATTGCAAGCTCCGTAATGGGCATTGGCCAGGATGAATTTGTAAAATTATTTGAAGTGGCCATTCAACTGGGTGCTATTTTAGCCGTGGTTGTTTTGTACTGGAAAAAGTTTTTTGACTTCAGCAAATGGCAGTTTTATATCAAGTTAATTATTGCCGTTATACCGGCATTGTTCTTTGGCTTTTTATTGAATGATTTCATTGACAATACCCTGGGTGATCCTATATTTATTTCGGTGGTGCTCTTGTTAGGGGGTGTTGTGCTGTTGTTTATCGACAAGTTCTTTACAAACTCCACCATCCACAGTGAAAAGGAAATTACTAACCTAACGGCTTTTAAAATTGGCTGTTTCCAGGTATTAGCCGTTGCTTTACCAGGTTTAAGTAGAAGTGCTGCCACCATTATTGGGGGTATGCAGCAAAAGCTAACCAGAAATGCCGCAGCAGAATTTTCCTTTTTCCTTGCTGTGCCCACCATGTGTGCTGCTACAGGGTATAAAATGTTGAAAGGCTATCACTTGTTGAATGCCGAAAACATGAAGTTATTGCTTTTTGGTAATGTTGTGGCTTTTATTGTGGCCATCATTGCTATTAAATCGTTTATTGGTTTTTTGTCGAAACATGGTTTCCGTGTTTTTGGCTGGTATAGAATATTAATTGGTGTGGTTATTTTAGCGTTATATTTCGCCAAGGTGCCATTGACCGTTGGATAATGATAGAGAGAGAATTTAATTTTGTTGAGGGTGAGCTTTTACTGATCAACAAACCTTATAAATGGACAAGCTTTGATGTAGTGGGTAAGATTAGGAATTCTCTTAAACCCCTAAAAATTAAAGTAGGTCATGCCGGCACGCTTGACCCCTTGGCAACAGGATTGCTAATTATCTGCACAGGTAAATTAACCAAGCAGATTGACACATTCCAGGCCCAGGAGAAAGAATATACCGGCACCATGGTGCTTGGTGCCACTACGCCATCCTATGATATGGAAACAGTAGTAGACCAGGAATTTCCATTGGACGGCATTACTGCCGAACAAATTTATGCGGCAACAGCACAATTTACCGGAGATATTCAACAATACCCACCGGCACATTCTGCGGTAAAGGTAAATGGTGAACGCCTCTATGTAAAGGCCCGCAGGGGTGAAGAAACAGAACTGCGCCTGCGCTTTGTGTCAGTTCCTGTTTTTGAAATTACCAGAATTGAATTGCCAGAAATAGACTTCAGAATCATCTGTAGTAAGGGAACTTACATCAGGTCATTGGTTTCTGACTTTGGTGCAGCACTCAACAACGGTGCTTATTTATCTAAATTGACCAGGACAAGAAGTGGAGATTTCAGTTTACAAAACGCATTTGAAGTTGCCGATTTGGTAGCTTACCTTAAAAATAAAAGAGAAGAATTATGCGTAACCACCCCAAATCTACTAAGTTAAACTTTGTAAAAAACATTTTCTTAATCGCATGCGGGGTTGTATGTGCTTGTTTCGGCCTCAAAAGCTTTTTACTGCCCAGTGGATTTATTGATGGTGGTGTAACCGGAATTTCCCTGTTGGTGAGAAATCTAACGGGTATAGAACTCCCCTACCTCATCGTGATGATCAATATCCCTTTCGTTATCCTGGGCTATAAACAAATAGGTAAACTCTTCGCCATTAAAACGGCTATCGCTATTTTAGCCTTAGCATTCTTGCTGGTGGTTGCTCCTTTTCAGCCTATTACACATGATAAATTGCTGATTGCCTTTTTTGGCGGTTTCTTTTTAGGTGGTGGAATTGGCTTATCCATGAGAGGTGGCGGCGTTATTGACGGCACCGAAGTTCTTGCTTTGTTTATCAGTAAGAAAAGCAGCCTTACCGTAGGTAACATCATCCTGATCCTCAACGTGATCATCTTTTCTTTCGCCGCCGTTTTTATCAATATTGAAACTGCATTATATGCTATCTTAACTTACTTATCTGCCTCCAATACCGTCGACTATATTGTTAACGGCATTGAACAATATACGGGTGTTACAGTTATCTCTGAAAAGAATGATGCCATAAAAAAGTACATCATGTTTAAAATGAAACGTGGCGTAACCATTTATAAAGGTGAAGGTGGCTATGCAGAAAAAAGAGATATCAACATTCTCTATACTGTAGTTACTAAACTGGAGATGAGTAAACTGCAAACGGCAATCAGGTCCATAGATCCGGATGCCTTTGTGATCCAACAACAAATTGCTGACATTAAAGGTGGTGTGGTGAAACGCCAGGCCCTTCATTAACATCAAGACATTGAAAATATACCATCAACTTTCTGAATTTAAAAAATTAAACAATGCAGTAGTCACCATTGGTACGTTTGATGGTGTTCATTTTGGTCACCAAAAGATTGTTAAACGTTTATGTGAACTGGCCAAAACTACGGGTGGCGAAAGTGTTATCTTAACCTT
The DNA here is from genome assembly GCF_045628745.1 of Pedobacter sp. GTDB lineage: Bacteria > Bacteroidota > Bacteroidia > Sphingobacteriales > Sphingobacteriaceae > Pedobacter. The sequence continues at coordinate 255 of NZ_JAZQPU010000467.1, read as the reverse complement.
CTTTCCACACCCGCGCTTAATACTGGACCCAGAAAACCAGAACCTGAAAATGATCAACACCATTGCTCAGAAAGCTGAAATTCTGGCTAACCTGGGTGTAGATCATTTAATTATCATTCCTTTTACGCGCGATTTCTCTAACCTCACGGCAAAAGAATATATTGAGAACGTGCTGATCAATACTTTAGGCACCAAATACATTATTGTAGGCTACGACCATCGTTTTGGCAAAGACCGACAAGGTGGAATGCCCGA
>NZ_JAZQPU010000466.1:0-3448 GCF_045628745.1 Pedobacter sp. | reverse complement strand
TTTACCAAAGTCTTTTAAGTTCCATGAACAAACAGAAACATTTTGAGCGTAACAAGCAAAACTGGTTAAAACCAGCAATAAAAATAGAATTCTTTTCAGCATCAGCAATTATTTTCAGAAGATTGCCGAATGTAGGAATTTAAATTTATTGTGGCTGTGTAAGGTTTGAATAAGTAAGCACACCTTGTTGATTATCGTCAATTCTATTAAAATGCTGCAGATAGTAATCCTTTAAAATTTCTGGTTGATGAATTTTTACGTTATCTATCCATTGATAAATCCATCCCATTAACTCCCGGTTGATGCCACAAGTTAAGGTAAGCTGCCAATTGCCATCTGGCAGTTCCTGAAATTGTTGTGTATGGTGCCAGTGGAGGTTATGAATATATTTACCTGTGGTCGATGAAAATTCTAAGACAATCATATAAACCTGGTCATCGATATTTTGAGAAATCCCAAAACGGTTTTTAAGGTTGTTTTCCAAAAGTAACAGGTTTTGTTTGACAGGGAATGTGTCGTTACTTAATTTATAGCTGATAATCTGGTGCGTATCTAATACCAGGCATTGTTTTGTAGAATCAATTAGCCCCGCAACATAGAAACTACCCCGGTGATAGATTATTTTTAGGGGGTTAAATAGAAGTGGGAATTTGATAGATTTATATAAAGAAACCGAATCGCCATCATAGGCTGTAATTTCCATGCTACGCCGGTTAGAAGCAGACCAGATCATTTCGTTTAAACAGGTTTGATAAGCTTCTCCATAATAGGCCTCGTAAAAATGAGTGTTTTCAATACTATTCACATGCCAATTGGCATTGTTCTCAATTTTACTATTGCTTAAATGACTACTCATCAGTGATTCAATTTTCAGGATGGATTCTTCCCTTCCCACGGCTACAGCCAGCGGAATTATGGCACGCACAATTAAAAAGGTGTCTATATCTGTATTACTGATTGCAGCAGCATTAGTTTGCCTATTTAGCAACCAAATTTTACGGTTGTATTCTGTAGACTTTTCCTCCAATATTTCTCCGTCTTTCAAGAAGTAAGCACCTACGTCAGCTATATCGCGGTATAATTGCCTGTTGCTAATTTCTACAGCTAATTTTTTAAAACTGTGCTGCAAAGATTCAATAGTTTGTGGCGTAACACTCAACGCATTGTAGATGTGCTTTAACCGATCCAGTTGTTTCATGATTGCCATTTTATGACAAGTTGCAAAAAAACAATTAGAACTAAAAGTAAAATTTACAGTATAATTGTGAAAAGAAACAGAAAATAATTATAATAATAATATACTTAATGAATGGAAAGGTAATTTTCAATCCTTTCATTGAGGGCTCTCTCTGCAATGTATACTCAGGCCGTGACAACATGTTGCGGCCTTCCATTGCGTCAGAAAAGCCAAGAAACCGTTTATTCCACCAATTTTAAAAATTTTAAAACAGCATATATCCAGGATATGGCCTTAGCTTATCATTCCTGCATATTTAAAAATGAAGAGATATGGGATCACAATTACCAAAGAAAAGATTTGTCAATGCAATATGGGTCACCGGCCTTTATAGAGACAGGGAAATTATGGGTAGAACACATCGGGTTAATAACCAGCAATGGATAGTTTTAATTACCGATATGGGTAAAAGTTTAATTGTACCTTTTGATTCGGTCAGAAACCTCAAGAAAGTGACAATGGTTAAGGAAAAGTTGCCTGCAATTTCCACTACTATCCAAAAAAAGAAAAGGTTAACAGCCATCGAGAAATTAATTATTGCAACACTGTCAACAATTAACGCCTAAAAGGCATCCGGAAAATTGTAATTATATGATAATGGCCGATCCAGTGGATCGGCCATTATCATATAAAGACGTAAAGAAAACCTTTCCTTATTCGCAGCGTTCTGCTACTTTTTTACCATTCATATCATAAGAGATAATCTGGTTTCCATGTATCAAATTAAAAGTTGAGCCTGATGTGTTTTTAAATTTACTTTGAAAGGCCACCACTTCTGCAATCTTTCTACTCTTGGCATCATAAGTAACATAATAATTCCCCCTTTCTACCACAAAAAATCCTGAGCCTATCCCACATAGCGCGCCATTTGACTTACCTAATTCCGAGACCTTTTTTCCCCGGGCATCAAATACCTGATAATAGCTACCTAATAGTTGCACTTCTGAAATTTCCATTTTCATTTGGTTTTGTTAGGGCCTACTCTACACAGTTTTCGGCTTCCCTGTTTTAAATTGTTATTTTTCAACTAATTTTATTTAACTAAACAAACTCCTAACAGCTTTAATTTTGTTAAATAAATATCATACTGATAGTAACAAATAAATCTATCGTATAAAAAACAATTGTTTTAATTTATTTATCAACATTCGGTGTTAATAATAATTAACCAAACAAGAAGAAAGCAATAATTAAGGTGACTACAACATTAAAGCCCTGGGCAATTAAAAAAGCATAAAAAGGCTTTTTAGTATCCTTATTAAACAAATCAGAAAACCGGGTCTCCAAACCTATGCTGGTAAAGGCCAAAGCAAACCACAAGCCCTGTAAGCTTTTTAAGCTGCTTTTAGTGCTCTCGGTTACTTCAGGACTGATAAAGAAGGAGAACAAAACGGAAGCGCCAACAAAACCAAGGACAAATTTAGGAAATCGCTCCCAAATGATGCCTAGAGTTGGTTTGGTATCCTTGTCTTTAGCCAGGGGGTTTTTGGTATAGGTCCAGTAGATAGAGATGGCAAAAGCAGCAATACCTAATAATACATTCTGAGAGAACTTCACAATAGTACTAATCTTTAAAGCTGTCTCGCCCACTAAGTTCCTGAGGCTACTACCGCACCTGTGGTATCAATACTGCCGCCTAACCATGCACCTGTTACCTCTTGCGGGAAATTAAAATAGTGTGCTATATAAGGCATAAAGATCATCATGGGAATAGCCGTAATGAGCACCATAGAAATAACCGTAGATAGTTTTTTAGGATCACCTTTAATGGCTCCTGAGGTAGCAATAGCAGCAGATACCCCACAGATAGATACTGCACTGGAAATCATCATGGTCAGCTCATCATCGATTTTAAGCTTGCGACAAAGCCAGAAAGCAAAATACCATACCGAAAGTACCACGATCAGGGCTTGCATTAAACCCAAAGAGCCTGCCTTTAAGATATCTGAAAAAATAATACTGGTGCCTAATAATACCAAACCGACTTTAACATATAACTCAGTGGCCAGTGTTGCCCTGAACCAGTTTGGTAATTTAAATAAGTTGCTAATGAGCAACCCTAGCGATAAACTGAAAATCACCGCCTCGAGATTGAGGTCTTTGACGTGTGAATTTCCTGCAAGCAGCAAGGCAAAGAGTGTAATAATATACACCAGTGGAAACACCACCAGGAAATGTTTAAGGGGTTTGCCAGAGAGAATAGCACCTAAG
>NZ_JAZQPU010000465.1:0-6124 GCF_045628745.1 Pedobacter sp. | reverse complement strand
TTTTCATTATCAGCAGCAGTGATGGAAAAAGAGCCATCCTGTCCTGTCACCGTAGATTTACCGGATAGTTTCAATTTCACACCAGCACCAGGCAAAGGTTGATTTTTTTCATCCAATACTCTCCCTTTCAGGTTTTTTTGGGCATAAAGTAAGTGGGGCGTTAATCCCAATAAAAGGATCAGCAATACCGCACACCTGGAAAAAGTTTTTAGTCTAAGTTTTCTCATAAGAGGAATAATTTACGTGAACAGGTTTTCTGTTTTTTAAATAATCTTAGGGCTCAGCTCATCGGTCTAGAATGGAGAATCGAACACAGGAATATTTGGTTATCATAAAAGTAGAAATTAAAAATTAAACTTGCAACCGATTGCATAAGTTATTTTAATAAATCGGTCAAATAAAATTTTTATTCATTTATAGGCGAGCTGATTTTCATTGAAGGCTACTAAATCACTCATAAACTGCTATTTATAGGCATTTAGAAATTTTCAACATCATAGAGGATAATACTTAATTTGCGAAACGGATTGATGCTTAGTTAAAAATAACTCAATAATAGCCACCTCCATAATTAAAAGAGACCGAATGAACTTGCATAAAAAGCAAATATCATTTTTGATAGACAAGCCAATTGCTGGTTCCACTTTAGCTCGAATAAAACCGGGTTCTATGAAATATTGAAGTTATAGTCCTGGTTAATCTACACAAACCGAAGATGGATAAATTTTCACATACCTAAAATACATAAGCAGAGAACGTGAACCTATCCTTCTATTTGTGGAATTTTGAAGCTGAATGGAATTTAATGCCAATTGTTTATTTTAACTCACTATAAAACCTAGCCTATCATTGCTATTGTCATCATTATGCGAAGGAATTAATTCATGGGTTCAATTTGAGTTTCACGCCTACATGACTTAATAGATGGATTTATAAAATTTATTTGAAACGAAACATACAACCGGTTGCATAAATATTTATACCTTTAATTTTTAACAGCTTTAAAGGCGATCATGAACGTAAAGGTCTGCCTTTTAAATAACCTGAAAATTAACCGAAGAGATACCTATGAAAATGATTCAAACGATGCGTTGGTATGGACCTGATGACATTGTAAGCCTTCAGGACCTGCGACAAGCCGGTTGCGAAGAGGTCGTTACGGCGCTTCATCAAATCCCTGTTGGCGATATATGGCCAATTGAGGCCATCCAGGAACGCATAACACTTATTGAAGCTGCAGGGATGCGCTGGACAGTAGTAGAAAGCCTTCCCGTTCATGAAGATATCAAAAAACGTGGCGGTGACTACCAGTTATTTATTGAAAACTACAAAATCAGTCTTCAGCATCTAGCGCAATGTGGACTTAAAGTCATCACCTATAACTTTATGGCCGTATTAGATTGGATGCGCACCAATCTAAAGTATGAAACAAGCACAGGCGCCCTTGCTTTAAGGTTTGAAAAATCGGCCTTTATAGCCTTTGATCTCTTTCTGTTAAAACGACCGAATGCAACCCAGAATTATACAGCGCGGGAAATTGAAAAAGCCACTTATTACTTTGACAACACTACAGAACTCACTAAAGCAGAACTCCTCAACAGCTGCTTACAAGGATTGCCGGGCAGCAAAGATCATTTCACACCAGAACAGGTGCTTGCCTTACTTAATGGTTTTAAAGGCATAGATGACCATAGGCTTCGTCAAAACTTGATTTCATTTTTAAAGGAAGTAACGCCAATTGCTGATAATGCTGGCTTGCAATTAGCCATTCACCCAGACGACCCTCCCTACCCTATTTTAGGTTTACCAAGAATCATGAGTACCGAAGCAGATGCCCGGGCTATTTTAAGTGCCGTTCCTGCGAAATCGAACGGATTGTGTTTTTGCAGCGGATCCTTTGGCGCCAGACCAGACAATGACCTGCCTGGAATGATTCAACGATTGGGTAGTCGCATTTATTTCCTGCACCTGCGGAGTACAGAAAGAGATGAGGAAGGGAATTTCTATGAAGCCAACCATTTGGAAGGGAATGCAAATGTATTTTCCCTGGTCAAAGAAATTATCAAATTAATGGCCGACGAACAAAGAGCGATCCCCATGCGACCAGATCATGGTCATCAAATGCTCGACGACCTTCATAAATCACCTTACCCAGGCTACAGTGCCATTGGCCGTTTAAAAGGTCTTGCAGAAATTAGAGGACTCGAACTAGGTATCCAAAAATGCTTGTTTCCTTAAAAGATTAAAACAGAATCAACCCTAACAGACTATATAACCACATGACTAAATTATGAAAACACTTGGTACCTTAGATTACGCCGTTTTCCTCACTTACTTTTTAATCGTAGCATTCTACGGCTGGTGGATTTACCGGCAAAAGAAAGCGCAGGAAAATTCAAAGGACTTTTTCCTGGCTAAAGATTCCCTGACCTGGTGGGCCATTGGGGCCTCCCTCATTGCCTCCAACATCTCTGCAGAACAGTTTATCGGTATGAGCGGCTCGGGCTTTAAAATGGGCCTTGCCATTGCCACTTACGAATGGATGGCCGCCGTGACCTTAATTATCGTCGCCGTTTTCTTCATCCCGGTCTACCTGAAAAACAAAATTTTCACCATGCCGCAATTCCTTCACCAGCGGTATAATGGTACAGTGGCCATGATTATGGCTGTTTTTTGGTTATTACTCTATGTGGTGGTAAACCTTACCTCAATTCTATACCTTGGTGCACTGGCCATCAACAGCATTTCAGGCATTAATTTAACCCTTTGTATGTACCTGCTGGCGGCTTTTTCAATCATCATCACCCTTGGTGGGATGAAAGTAATTGGCTATACAGATGTGATACAGGTGTTTTTCCTTATCCTAGGTGGTCTTGCTACAACCTATCTCGCCCTGCAATTGGTGGCTACCCATTTTGGCACCAGCGGTGTACTCAACGGCTTTAACCTGCTGACCGAGCATGCCGATAGTCATTTCCATATGATCTTTAAAAAAGAAGATGAAAATTACCTGGATCTACCTGGTCTTTCCGTGTTGATTGGCGGGATGTGGATTGTAAACCTTAACTATTGGGGTTGTAACCAATATATCACCCAAAGAGCATTAGGTGCCGACCTGCCTACCGCACGCAAAGGCTTGTTATTTGCTTCATTCCTTAAATTATTGATGCCTGTAATTGTGGTATTGCCAGGAATTGCAGCCTATGTTTTATACAAAGAAGGTTATGGAGATTTCAATACCGATATGATACAAGGTGGCGAGGTAGCCCCAGATACTGCCTATCCAGTTTTATTGAACCTGTTGCCATCGGGCTTAAAAGGCCTTTCCTTCGCGGCACTTACGGCCGCTGTGGTAGCTTCTCTTGCGGGAAAAGCAAATAGTATTGCCACCATTTTTACCCTTGATATTTACAAAAAAGTAATCAATAAAAATGCTGATGAGAACAAACAGGTAATTGTTGGTCGTTATGTGGTCATCACTGCTATGATTGTCGCTATTGTTATTTCGCCTTTACTGGGCATAGATAAAAAAGGAGGTTTCCAGTTTATTCAGGAATACACCGGATTTTTCTCTCCCGGCATCTTTGCCATGTTTATTTTAGGCTTCTTCTGGAAAAAAACAACCTCTAACGCGGCTCTATTTGCTACCGTAGGTGGTTTTGCACTATCTGTTGGGCTAAAATTCCTTCCGTTCGTCATGAACTTAGGCTTTTTAAGTGCATCAGGCTTTTCCAAGCTGGTGGCTCAAAGAGATGGAACGATGTTATACGAAATTCCATTTTTAGACCGCATGGGCTTTGTCTTTATCATTTGCATAGCCGTTATGTTTGTGATTAGTATCTATGAAACCAGCAGAGGCGTTATCGCCAAAGGCCTTGAAATTGAAAAAGAAATGTTCTATACCAGTAAAGGTTTTGCTGTGGGCTCCTTAATTGTTTTAGGTTTAATTGCTGCTCTATATACCGTTTATTGGTAGTGTTATAGCCTATTTCAAACAAACCGCCCTCTATTAGCGTTTAAGCATATATAAAATCAAACAAAGAATTATGCAAGGATGGCTTAAAACATTAATAGCAGGTGCCGCAGCCTGGAAATGGGGCGGTGGATGCTTCGGAACAATTTTTCTTTTCGTTATTATTTACTTTGTTCTAGGTCAAACCGGCTGCTAACAAATTTATTAAACAGGACAAATTGGTAAAAGAAAGCAAACAGGCCATATCACCTATTGTGATATGGCCTGTTTATTTACATCATCTTTTTTTAATTGACATGATGCCTCACCTTACGGTAAAGCTCATCAGGCAGAAATGGCTTAACGACACAATCATTCATCCCTACTTGTTTTAACTGGCCTTCAATTTCTTCCAATACATTAGCGGTCAGAGCAACAATTGGTAAAGTAACGCCACTGCTGCGCATCTTTGCCGTGGCTTCATAGCCATCCATCACCGGCATGTGTAAATCCATTAACACCATTTTATGCTTCTTTGTATCCAGCATTTCAATAGCTTCAAGTCCATTGTGTGCCACGTCGATATTAGCACCCCACTGCTCGAGGTACTTTTTGGCCACCAATACATTCATCAGGTTGTCTTCGACGAGTAATATGTGAATATTGTGCAGTGATTTAACTTCGGAAACAGCTGCGACAGGCATTTGCTGTGGAGAATTAATTGGAGCACCTTTATCAAACCGCAGGTTAAAATAAAACATAGAACCCTTACCCTCTTCACTACAGAGCAATAAAGAAGAATTCTGTAATTCCAAAAGCCTTTTACAGATCGAAAGTCCCAGACCTGTTCCGCCAAAAGCCCTGGAAGTAGAAGAGTCTGCCTGTGTAAAGCGCTCAAATATAAGTTTCTGTTTATCCTGCGAAATACCAATTCCTGTATCAATTACTTTTATTTGCAGGCTCACGCTGTCATCATCCTCATATTGCACCTTTATATGTAAGGAAACTTCACCTTTTTGAGTAAATTTAACCGCGTTGTTAACCAGGTTGGTCATCACCTGAGAAATCCGGGTGGGATCGCCCATGACCTTTTGAGTTAATTGGGGATCTATAATTAGTTTAAAGCTAATGTTCTTCTCTGCGGCGGCACTCTGTAAACCTCCAATAATATTCCGGGCAATTGAAGCAATATCCATTTCTATATGCTCAAATGAAATTTTTCCAGCTTCAATTTTGCTGTAATCCAACACATCATTTACGATAGCTAAGAGGTTATTTGCCGAAAAGTGCATCACTTCGAGGTTCTCTTTCTGGTCATTTCTTGGTTCACCGCTCAACAGCAAATTACTCATGCCTATAACGGCATTTAGTGGCGTCCTGATTTCGTGACTCATGGTGCTCAAAAAGTCGCTTTTTGCTTTTAAACCCTGCTCTGCAGCGGTTCTTGCCAGTTGAACACGATGGTAAACCCGATGTAATAAAATGAGAGACTGCAGGAAAAAAAAGCCCATGTAACAGATAAAGCATAAAAAATCGTAGGAGGAAATGTATCCATAGAAGAACAAGATGGTATGGCTACAAATAGCCAGCAGCAGAAAATAACTGATGAGAGAATAAATAGCTCCAGACCGCTTTTTACGACAGGCCACCATATAAACATACAATAGATGAAGCATGAAACAACTGATGAAACAAGTAAAAGGATCCAGCAGCTGTGAAAAATAGTAAGGCGACAGCACCATAGTCAGCAGGGAAATTGCAAAACAGATGGCACAAGTTATATAGAGTATCTTTCGGTTATAATCATCAGGATACAAATAGCGGGTATAAATTCCAAATAGCGCAGGCCCTAAAAACAGAGAAATATACTCCAGACGGAGGGTTAAATACCAGCTCAGATCTGGCAGCATATTATGTAACACGTAATCGTCTGAACCGACAATGCGGTAACTGTAAACAATAGAAAAAACAGCAAAAAACAGGATGGCTTTATCTCTATTGCCAATCAGGTAAAGGCCTAAGAAAAAAAGTCCACCCATAATTAAACATCCTGCCAGAAACCAATCAATAGCGTCAGAGAAGTTTTTGTCAAAATCAATTTGCTTTTTATCACCTATAATTAGGTGTTTAGTGATGCCACCTTTACTGTGAGAGAAATTGGCAATTTGTAAG